>NZ_JAUBSF010000033.1:0-58592 GCF_036704615.1 Microcoleus sp. K4-B3 | reverse complement strand
AACGTATTAAATTTAAGTCCCTTCACCCTACTTAATGTTTTGTTACATATCTGTGAATTTCCCCGCCGACCTACTTAGTTGAGATTTAAATATTTTACGCAGGTCGATAATTAAAATTATTATGGTGAATTTACAGTTTAATATTTTTGCACGCATGGGGATGCTCCCGGCATTCGCCCCTTATTAAAAGCCTTCGCTGCCGTAGTTGACAAATATCCCCATGCCAGATTAGTTTTAAAAGGCTTAGAACTACTCTATCCCTCCAGAGACGAGATTGCCGAAGCCAGCCGAGTTGTCCTCAACGCTACCGAAAGATCCAAAATTTCGCCCCGATTAATTTATACTGGTAGCCAGCTATCATTTGTTCAAATAGCTCAACTCTACCAAGCAGCAGACGCTTACGTTTCTCCCTATCTTGCAGAATGCTTTAAGCTGCCTGTTTTAGAAGCCACCGCTTGCGGTTTGCCTGTCATCTGTACAGCCGGTGGCCCTACTGACGATTTCACTTACCCAGACTTTGCACTGCCCGTAGAAAGTAAATTTATGGCTGTTGAAATAGCAAAAGAACAACTATTTATTTTAGTTCCTGAATGGGAACATTTGACCCAGTTGATGCAGACAGTTATCGCACAACCTGCAGTTACAGCCCAAACTCAACTTACAGACCCCCGTTTTGTAGCTAAAAACTTTACTTGGAAACACGCATTCGACCAGTTGCTAAATGTCATATTACCCGGGGAAACGAGCTATAAAATTGACCAATAAACTTTTGAGCCAATATTTTTTTAACCAAATAATCCTTGATATAAATGGGTAACGGGTAATTGTAATAAGGCATTGGTAAAGGGTGATGATGAGCCGTAAAAACTCACAAATAACAAATAACAACTAAATGCGTATAATTGTTGAAGGCTGGCGTTTTTTGCCGCACTCCTACGCGATCGCCAATCAATTTCAGCTACTAGAAATGCTGAAATATCCCAACTTAGAAATTTTCCACAAAGATATCCCATATCTAGACGAAAATTGGCAGCCAGCAACCGGTTTGTTAGACGCAACTGCTGAAGCAGCAATAAAAAATATTCCTCACCCTTCCGGGTCTCTAAAAGCAGACGCTACCTTACGGATCTCAGTACCTTACAATTTTGCACCCTCAAACACAAAACGGACGTGCTTGTTTGCCACAACAGAATGGGGAATTCTACACAACGAAAACTTTAGAATAACGGGCGCAGCTTCCCTCCGCGAAGGACACAGCAACTCCGATATAATTATTATTACGCCTTCCCATTGGTCGAAAACCGGATTTATCCGCAGCGGTGCGAATCCCGATCGCACAATGGTCATACCCTGCGGCATCGATCCGAATATTTACAAACCTTTAACAAAATCGGAACGCGAAGCTTTGCGGAAACAGCTAGGATGGGACGGATTTGTATTTTTGAATATCGGTGCAGGATCTCCCAATAAAGGCATCGATTTATTGTTAAAAGCTTTCGCAGTTGTAGTTGAAAGTTATCCCGAAGCGAGATTAGTATTGAAAGGAGAAGAATCAATATATGAGTCGGATTCTCTGATAGCTCAAAACATAGACGAACTGACCTTTGACGAAGCAGAAAAAGTTTTGCCGCGCATGGCTTACATAGGAGAAACACTGCCTTTTGCCAAAATGGCTCAACTTTATCAAGCAGCCGATGCCTACGTATCTCTTTATTTAGCAGAAGGATTCAATTTGCCAGCACTAGAAGCAATCGCTTGCGGCTTGCCGCTTATCTGCACTAAAGGCGGCCCGACGGATGATTTTACAACTCCAGATTTTGCTTGGCACGTCGAAAGTACGTTTCAAGAAGGTACTTCTAACGATCTGCCGATATTTCGCCTGATGCCAGATTTAGAACATTCGATCGCCTTAATGAAAAATATTATAGAACAGCCGGAGTTGTGCGATCGCTCTCGCGAAGCAGGCCCCAAATTTGTAGCGGCTGGGTTTACCTGGAAACACGTTGCAGACCAACTCCTAGAGGTACTTTTGCCAACAATTCGATCGCCAAATTAAACAGGGTGCGATCGAATTGTTGGCAACTTCCGATAATTAGCGCTTGTAACGCGCTGTTCGGAATTAATATAAGATACAATAAAAACAACAAGTTGAAGCTTCAGACCTTATTTGACATTCAAGCTATGCAATCTACAACTCAGTCCGAAACAGAACTGGCGATGGACGCTCCCAAACACGGATTGCCCGTTACAATCATTACAGGATTTCTCGGCAGCGGCAAAACAACCCTGCTCAACCACATCCTGACCAACCAGCAGGGTTTGAAAACAGCAGTTTTGGTAAATGAATTTGGCGAAATCGGCATCGACAACGAACTGATTGTCACCACCGACGACAACATGGTTGAGCTGAACAACGGCTGCATCTGCTGCACAATTAATGAAGATTTAGTTAATGCAGTTTACAAAGTTCTGGAACGTCAAGAAAATCTCGATTATCTAGTAGTCGAAACAACCGGACTCGCCGACCCGCTGCCAGTAGCGATGACTTTTTTAGGCACAGAACTGCGCGACCTGACTCGTCTCGATTCGATAGTGACAGTAGTAGACGCAGCCAACTACAGCTTAGATTTGTTCAACTCTCAAGCAGCTTACAGTCAAATAGCTTACGGCGATATAATTATCCTCAACAAAACAGATTTGGTTGAGGAAGCAGATTTAGATTTGTTGGAAGTTAAGATTCGCGATGTCAAAGAAGGTGCTCGAATTCTGCGAACTGTAAAATCGCAAGTTCCCCTACCGCTAGTCCTCAGCGTCGGATTGTTTGAATCGGACAAATATTTCCAATCTGAAAAAACTCCTAGCAGTCACGACCACGATCATCACGATCATCACGACAATCACGAACATCACGAACATCACGACCATCACGACCATCACGACCATCACGACCACGAACATCACGACCACGGCCATCACGACCATCACGGTCACGACCACTCCAACCATTTAGAAAATGACGGATTTACCTCAATTTCTTTCCAGAGCGACAAGCCGTTTTCTCTGAGAAAATTTCAATATTTCTTAGACCACCAACTGCCAACAAACGTGTTTCGCGCCAAAGGGATTATGTGGTTTGAAGAAAGTCCCAAACGGCATATTTTCCATTTGAGCGGCAAGCGATTTTCGATGGACGACGACGAGTGGAAAGGTGAGCGGAAGAACCAGCTTGTTCTCATCGGTCAGGGTTTGGATACCGAGAATTTGCGATCGCAACTCGAAAACTGTCTTTGTATGCCTTCAACCAATCGCGGTAAAGGTTTTGGGAAAAACTAAAGGTTGAAAATTAAACAGAACAGACGTGCGCTGGCTAGAAACCCGGTTTTTTCGTCGAGACTTCGCGGTCAAAACCAAGATTTATCCGAGAAACCGGGTTTCTTTTCATAATTTCTATTAAAAAGGGAAGTTTACCTTTTGATTTTTAGTTTTAAATTTAAGAATTTCTAATTTCCAATGCGAGTCATCATCCAGCGAGTAAAATCATCTCAAGTCGAAATTGAAGATCAAATTGTCGGCAAAATTGGCTGCGGACTTAACTTGCTTGTAGGTATTGCGGACACCGACACCGAATCAGAACTCGATTGGATGGCTCGCAAATGCCTAGAATTGCGTTTGTTTCCCGACTCGGCCGGGGATACCGGGCGCTGGGACAAGTCCGTACAAGACATCGGCGGCGAGTTGCTGGTTGTCAGTCAGTTTACGCTCTACGGCGACTGTCGCAAAGGTCGGCGACCTTCCTTCGATCGAGCAGCGGCTCCTGAACGAGCTGAAATTTTTTATGATAAATTTGTCGAAAAGTTGCGCCAGAGCGGCTTAAAAGTCGAAACAGGCGTGTTTGGAGCGATGATGCAAGTCTCGATCGAGAATGACGGGCCGGTGACTTTGGTATTAGATAGAGAATCCGGGTGAGTTGTGAATTTATAATAGAAATATTTGCAGTGAGTATGGTCACAATTAAAGGTGATTATTGTCATGTAACCTCTGAGTTAATTGTCAGATCATTAGTCAAATTTGGTCAAATAGGATAGTTTATGCCCGTCTAACTTATTTAAACATTTTATTTTTATATTTATGTTAACCCCAGTAAATAAACCATCTGTCCGAGTTACCGAAATCGGCGAGTACATCCATTATCAATCTTGCGATCGCCGCTTTAAGCTAGAGCATAATAACCGAAAGCTTGCCCGAGAGCTTCCGTTTGCAGAACGCCTTTTCAACTCCTTAGATCCAGTTCTCCAAGAGGCGGGGCGATTGAGGGAGAACGAATGGGAAACTTCTCTCAAAAAAAATGGTCTCATTGACCTCACTTTGTACAGCCAAAAATCTGCTGACGAAAAGAAGACACCCTGGACTACCTTTGTCGCACAATTGCAAGGTATAAGTTCAGGACAAAGAGCATATGGACGCGAAATTTCTCTTGAAGCAGACGAGGGAGCTTTCCAGATCAAAGGCCAAATTGACTTTGTACTAATCTTGTGGGAAGCCGATCGACCAAAGCTGCGAATTGTTGAATGCAAAGCCAGTCGTCGAGACCGTACCTACCACCGCGTGCAGGTTGCTATATACCGGATACTTGTACGGCAGCTTATTCAGGTGAGTCCAGTGGCTATTGGCGGCGTAGAACTCAGACCAGAAGATATCGAGTGCGTGGTTGCTAGGATTGATGAGAGTACAAATAAAAGTCAGCTCATCCTCGATCTAAAACCCTTTAAGCTAGATACAGAAGAAGCGGACATTAATCGCCTCCTGGCATCTGAGGGTGCGCTAAACCGCGTAGTTCAGGCTGATTTAGCTGATTTGGACTATCAAATCGATCCGAAGTGTGATGGCTGTGTTTTCAATATTCACTGCTTATCAGAAAGTGCCAGATTGCGTCGCCTTGAACTAATAGGCTTAGATCCATCAGCAGTACGAGTCTTGCGAGGGGCCGGGATTGATAAAATCGATGACTTGGCTGAACTTGACTTAGCCGGACAGCAGGCCGCTCAAGTGCGGCACGATCCAAGCTTTAGCGATAACCTAAAACTTATCCAGTTAAAAGCAAAAACTCGCAGGCGTACACTTCCAGGCGGAAATATCAACCCAGATTCCTATGAAGTAGAGCCGCTACCTGATGCAGGTCAAGGTCAACTTCCAGAACACATAATTAATGGTGAGCGGCTGATTCGCGTTTACCTTTCTGTGGATTACGACTATGTAGAAAACAGGATTGGAGCGCTTGCAGCTCATGTGACCAAGAGCGAGGGACAATTACATACAAGCTTCACGCACGTAAATGGACACAGGCAGCCAGACCCCACGGTCAAGGAACGGTGGGAGGTAGGGCGCGATCGAAATAATCGCCCAGTCTATGAAGAGCGTTCTCTCCAAAGTAAAGAAGTTATTGAGTTTCAAACCTCTCCGTGGACGGGGGAATACAGAGAAGACACAGGGGCGGAGAAACAGCTAATTCAAGCGTTTCTAAAGAAGCTGGTTGAGGTTATTGATGAGGTAGCCGAGACCGAAACCGCTCCCATTCACTTTTATGTCTGGTCTCGATCGGAGATGGATCAGTTGCTCGAAGGATGCTCCCGCGTCAGCTCGCAGTTGCTCGCCAACCTCCGAGAACTTCTAGGATGCCGTGAAAGTTTAGAGCAACTCATCTACTCTTGCTTGCACGATGAAGTCGATCGACGTTTTGCTTTGGGATGGACAGGGAGAGGCTTAGCTGTCGTTACTTCTCTGTCGTGGTTTGGGAGGCGTTATCACTGGCGGCGGCGGGTGTCTGGTGCCGAGGTCGATCTAGAGCAAGCTTTTACACAGGATATCTTCGATTTTAAGACTGATTTGAATTTAGATGCTCAGGGGCAATGGGCAGAGCGAGATTCTGAGCAAGTCAGCAGGCACAAGTTTGAAATCCGCAGTCGCTTTTATGATTCCTTAACAGCACCCTACTGGCGCGCTTACTGGCGAAAATTGCCAGATCCAACAGACCCAAATCTATCGCCAGCAGTTGCTAAGGCAATTGAGCGCTACAACAGCGCTCGGAAACCTAACTATCTCAACCATTATTTTCGTGCCCGCGTACACGCGCTGCGGTGGGTTGAAGAAAGCATTCGTTTCAAGAACCCAGAGATAGTAAAACCATCTCTTGTCATCGCTGATTTACTGGAATTCACGCTTGGGGTAGATAATGCCGCTCAGGCGGGGATTGACTATCTCCGATTGGATCAGCACGTTAAAGTGACAAACTGGATTGCTACTCATCTAGTCCCGCCTGTCTATCGCGTTCCTCTAGGGCGCACTATTCCTATTAGTGATGTTGTCTCGCACGGCAACAATAGGCTGACAGCCACTATCAACCTTGATCGGTATGGTATTAACTATGAAGTTTTGGAGACTAACTGCACGATCGAAAAAGGCAACTTTGTAAGGATTAGCCCTTGTTTTAACGATCCGCATCGCGGTCAAACATTCGGTCAACTTCTACGCGGTGGAAGTACGTGTGTTGTGGATAATATTGACTGGGAGACTCGACAGATTGAGCTTTCAGTAAGACAAACAAATAAACCAGACCGCTATCAACTCCCAGGTCGGTTTTATAAGCAAGACGAAGACATTTTTTCTTATGCTACTTTAGATGAAAGTCCTTCTGATTTTGTAGCCGGAAAGGTTGACGACAGACTAATAAGTGGTTTGGGAAATCATGTATGTCACTGGTTCGATCCTGAGCGTCCTCAGATTCCTCCACAACAGGCTCTAGCAGCACAGGAGCTAGAACAATACCAGAATCTACTGCAGTCCTTGACATTGCCTAACGGACAGAAATTGGCTACCGATCAAGTAGCTGCTGCTGTCAGCGGCTTAACCGCTAGAATTCAACTTTTACAGGGGCCTCCAGGAACTGGCAAGACACAGACAACAGCGATCGCTACTTTTTTAAGAATTTTGGCGCGTTGTTCGATCGGAGATATCGTTCTCATAGCAGCACCTACCCATACGGCTGTAAACAACTTGCTTTTGCGCCTCAATACCCTCTTGCCAATCCTTCAGCAACAAGCCGAGCAATCAGGCTTAACATTACCGCCAATAAAACTTAGCCGAGTTGACCCTAAAGAGGATGAGTCTTTTTTTGAAAAAAATGTTGAATGTTTTCGATCTAAGGGTGATGCGACAAGAGTAAATCAAATGCGCTCAAATGCTGTATTGGTCATCGGCGGTACAACCAGCGCTCTTTTGAAATTATCGCTGCAAATTAAAGCTATCCAAGTACCTATACTAATCGTTGATGAAGCAAGCATGATGGTGTTTCCGCACTTTTTGTCACTGGCTACATTAGTAAAAATTGACGGGGAAATCATGCTTGCCGGAGATCATCGGCAGCTATCACCAATTGTTGCTCATAATTGGGAGCAGGAAGACCGTCCGCCCATTCAACTTTACAAACCTTATGTGAGTGCCTTTGAGGCAGTTAAAAATATTAAAATTACAGGAGTTACTGATTCAGCTATTCTGAGTTCTGC
Source organism: Microcoleus sp. K4-B3 (assembly GCF_036704615.1). NCBI lineage: Bacteria > Bacillati > Cyanobacteriota > Cyanophyceae > Oscillatoriales > Microcoleaceae > Microcoleus > Microcoleus sp. K4-B3. The sequence goes on along the minus strand of NZ_JAUBSF010000033.1, from coordinate 51,033 downwards.
GTTGAGTTTTACATTCCGTTTGCCACCTCTGATTTGTGGCTTAATTTCCCGTATTTACAGAATGGATAATATTGAACTAAAAGGAAGGTCGCTGGATTCAAATAGTCTTTTACAGGAAGAGCTAGGTGGCTTACTTCTTGTTCTTCATGCTGAGCGTCAGTCAAAACGCAGCAATATGCTTGAGGTGCGAATTATTGAGAAAATTATTGAGGCTGCGAAAACTAAAAGAGCAATAGAAAACAAATCTGTTGCTATTGTCACTCCACACCGAGCGCAGCGAACACTGCTTAAAAATTATTTGAATGACTCCCGCGACCTCATCGATGTAATTGATACTGTTGAAAGCTTGCAAGGTGACGAGCGACCTTATATAATTGTGTCGGCAACAGCCAGCGACCCCTCAGCAATCAGTAAAAATGTGGAATTTATCTTAGACCTCAATCGGTCTAATGTGGCTTTTTCTCGGGCTCAGAAACAACTGATTGTGGTCTGCTCTAAGACGCTGCTAGATCACATTCCAGCAGAATTAGAACATTACGAGGAGACAATGCTTTGGAAGTCTTTACGATCTGTGTGTTCGGAACTCATCGGTAAAGAGATGGTGGATGGGCATCACGTAGAAGTTTTTATGCCACCACCCGATATTCTCGAAAAGCTGTCACGCAATTAAATTGCATATTTCAACTTGTGAGGATTTATCATCTTTAATATTTAATTCGATCGACTCAGCATCGCTGTTGTCAATTTGCGGGTCTAAACTTCTGTAAGGACTTACCCGCCCCCATCAAAGCAATCGGGCTGATTTAATAAAATACATCGCTTCGGGCCTCGCTTTGGAGCTAGAAATCTGGCTTCGGTCAATCAACCTGCCTTCTGTCAGATCAAATTTGCAGATTAACCGGGTTTCCGAATTGCTGTGCCGTAGCTTCAGAATACATTGCAGTTCGCTACACTCTGCCGAGTCTCGATTCCGTAATCTCGATCGCCCAAAACCACCTCAAATAGCCAGTTAGTAAATCGTCCACTCAGCGGCCCCGGAACACCGTCAATCTTTGTCGCGATCGCCCTACCCGAATAACAGCTCAGAATGCTTGTACAGTCTGGCTTTAAGGGCAATAAAACCAATCTTCCACAGCCAGCGCTTAGAATCAGATTCAGCAGCCAAAAACTGTTGCATGAGAGAGTGGAACACTGGCATAACTGCGGTTATCTCTACTTCCGTAACATTCAATGTATAGAGAGTTGAATCAGCACAGCAAGCGAAACCGCCAGCAACTGCCACCTCACTCTCTGAGAAATGTCCTCGCACGCTGTGCGCTACTACCCGATAAACGCCATGACTCTCAAAACTGCCACCAACACCGTCAACTGCAACACCGCTTCTGGCTTCAACTCCATTCCGGCCACCGTTGGCGAACCAAACGCCGAAATCAATACTGTTTCCAGCATCGATATCCTCGCTTTGGCTGACTTCGCCCTCAAAGAATTGCAAGCGGAAATGAAAACTGCCAGCCGCAGCGCTCAAGCAGTGGCGATGCGGATTGCTAAGGAAGTCGAACGGATTTGCCAAAAAAGCGATCGCATCCAAATTTCCGGCGAAGTTGAAGCTTGGCAAATCACCTTGGCCGAGCACCGGTTGCAAAAAATCCTGCAATACTACCGCCTCGGTTCCAAACAAGGCCGCGTCGAACTGCACTCCCACCTCGCGGCGATGGTTTACCGCCATGTTGCTTCCTTCCGATCGAACTTGAACTTCCAAGCTCGCTACAACATGATTGAAGACTTTTTGCAAGGCTTTTACATCGAATCTCTGCGAGCTTTCCGCCGCGAACACCAACTCGATGCCACCTACCAGCCCCGCACGCAGCTAGAATTGGCTGAGTACATGGCTTTTACCGAACACTACGCCAAGCGCCAAATCGGTTTGCCCGGCCGCAACCGCCAGCGCCTGATCGTGTTGCGCGCTCAAGGATTTGCCAAGGGTCAACCTCCCGAAACTGCGATCGACATTGAAATGGCTGTAGAATCCGGCAAGGGAGAAGATGCGGAAATGTACAGCCGCTCTCCGGCGCTGCAACAAGTGCGCGAGCAAATGGTATCGGAAACTGTCGATCCGGCTGATGCTGTGCTGCGCGATCGAGTAGTCTCGGAATTAATCGCCTATCTGGAATCCCAAAATCAGCCCGAATGCGTGAGTTACTTAACTTTAAAATTGCAAGACCTTTCGGCTTCGGAAATCGATCGCGTTCTCGGTTTGTCTTCCCGCCAGCGCGACTACTTGCAACAGCGGTTTAAGTACCACGTCGAAAAATTTGCCCGCACTCAAAATTGGAAACTCGTGCACGAATGGCTGGGTGCTGATGTCGATCAAAAGCTGGGAATGACTTCTGACAAATGGGAAGCATTTCGCGCTCAACTGTCGCCGGAAATGCAGCAACTGTTAGAAATGAAGCGGAATCAAGAAAGCGACAAGGCGATCGCCACCGCGCTCAAATGCACTCCCAAACAAGTCCAAAAACGCTGGGCGCAACTGTTGGAGCTGGCTAGCCAGACTCGCAACAGCAACCAAGCTTAACTGGTACTCAAATATGAATGCAACTGTTTTCTTGAGACTGGAAAATGCGATCGGGTGCGGCACCTGCACAGGAATGCCCGCCCCGGCGTCCGCTCTCAAATTAACAAGGGCTGCTACTAATTTATCGCCGCTTTTTGGCAAATTCAATTTATTAAAACAACATTACTTTTTTTAATATTTTTCCTTCCCCGGCATAACCGGGGAATTTGTTTTTATTAGTCATCAGTCATCAGTCATCAGTCATCAGTCATCAGTCATCAGTCATCAGTCATCAGTCATTAGTTATTAGTTATTAGTCATTGGAAATTGCTTGCTAAAGAGGCAGTACGTCGCTCGGTTGAGAAATGCTGTATCCGCTGTCGGTTCGCAATGAAAACTATATAATTTTCCAGCGGGCATAAAAAATTTTACTCTGAGGTGCGGCTGATGTTTCCAGTGTGGTTGCAGGCAGGATTTTGGGGTTTAGTGGGGGGTTCGGCGCTGCTACTGGGAGCGGCGGTGGGTTACTTTGTCAGGATTCCTCAGCGGGCGATCGCGACAATTATGGCTTTTGGCGCTGGTGTGCTGATTTCAGCGCTATCCTTTGAACTGATGGATGAAGCTTACAAGCGCGGCGGTTTCGACTCGACGGCGATCGGCTTTTTGGGGGGCGCTGCTGTCTACACAGCCGCCAATTGGTTTTTGAGTCAACAGGGAGCAAAACACCGCAAGCGATCGGGCGCTTTGCACCCAGCTAAAACAGAGTCAGGCGATGGCGGATTAGCCATTGCCCTCGGCGCGCTGTTAGACGGGATACCGGAGTCGATCGTCGTTGGCGTCAGCATGATTTCTGGAGGCGCTGTCAGTTGGGTGACAGTAGCGGCAATTTTTCTTTCCAACATTCCCGAAGGGCTCTCCAGCGCCGCCGGCATGAAAAAAGCAGGGAGATCGATCGGTTACGTTTTTGGAGTTTGGGGCGCGATCGCAGTTATTTCCGGTATCGCAGCATTGTTAGGATATGCGGTTTTCAGCCACTTTTCTGGGGAAGTAATAGCCGCAACTACCGCCGTAGCAGCAGGGGGTATTTTAGCAATGATCTCAGATACTATGATTCCCGAAGCATTCGAGGAAACTCACGATTTTGCTGGACTAATTACTGTCTGCGGATTTTTAGCTGCTTTTGTACTCAGCAAGTTAGGGGAAAGATAATTGGGAATTAGCGAGCGATCATCACTAATATAGAATTGGTAATTGCTGAGAGTTATCGTGTTTTTGATATAGACACAGACGAATTTAATATATTGCCAAGCTGTCTCTGGCAACAAAAAAGCTTATAATCAACATCAGCGCTCGCACCTCCACAAGGAACTATAAAATTTATGTGTCTCAATCCCGGAGATATACTAGCTGGACGCTACCAAATCATTGATAGATTAGGACAGGGAGGATTTGCTAGAACCTACACCGCTCAAGATTTACAAAATCCCGATCGTCCTCCGTGCGTAATTAAAGAAATTCTTTGTCGTGAACCTGAAAATCCCCCGGTATTGGCCCAAGCAACGAGGCGATTTCAAAGAGAAACTAGGGCTTTGCAGACTCTGGGCAATGACTCGCGCATTCCACAATTGTTCGATCATTTCGATGATGAAAATGGCAAATTTTACTTAGTTCAAGAATTCATTGAAGGAGTACCCCTCACTCAAGAACTCTGTCAGGGCCAGCAATGGACGGAAGCAGGTGTAATCACCTTTTTACAAGAAATTCTAGAAATTTTAATTTTTATTCACCAATCAGATGTTATTCATCGGGATATTACACCTTCTAACTTAATTCGGCGCACAAACGATGGTAAAATTGTACTGATTGATTTTGGAGCTGTCAAAGAAATCAGCACTTTCACCTCTAACAGTACAGGTGAAATAGTGACATCGGAACCGATCGGCACAACCGGTTATATGCCTGCCGAACAATATAGGCCGCGATTAACTCCGCAACCCTACAATGATATTTATACAGTAGGAATCGTCGCTATTCAAGCTCTCACCGGCCGACATCCTAGAAATCTACCACATGACTCCGATACTGGCGAAGTGATCTGGGATTATTCAACATCCGATCGACCGATGTTACAAGTTAGCGATGGTCTCAAAAATATTTTAAATCAAATGGTGCGTTACCACTTTCAGCAGCGCTACCAATCTGCTAATGAGGTGTTGCAAGCCTTGGATTCTCTTCAATTGCCACAGCCGATCGCATTGCCACCACCCTCGATCGAATTGCCACAGCCGCCGATCGAATTATCGCAGCCGCCGATCGAATTACCAGCACGGAAACGCAGCTTAGATCTATCGCACTTTCGCTGGTTGCTATTAGGATTCGCGGGGTTCGGTGCTGCATTGGCGATCTCCTATTTTATCCCCCGGTTACTTCAACCACCAATTCCTGAATCAATCCCTCCATCAATCTCTCCATCAATCTCTCCATCAATCTCTCCTGTATTAGCCTGTATAGATGGTGTAAGTTCTGGAAAAAAAGTCCTTCTTCAAAGTACGCCCCTTTGGTCAAAACAAAGGGGAATAGATGATTTTGCCAATTCAAATTATCCAGAAGCTGTGAAAATGCTCAAACAGTCGTGGCTACAAGAACAGCGTAAAGATCCAGAAACTTTAATTTATATGAATAATGCGCTGCTGATGACAACAAAAGCAGAGTATTATACAATCGCGATCGTTGTTCCTACTCGTAGAAATCAGAATGGTAGCATCATTGATGCAAACTTAGCCGAAGAACTGCTGCGTGGCGTTGCTCAAGCTCAAACCGAAGTTAATTTAAGTCTTCTAACTCCAGACGATACCAATAAAGACTTTCCAGGTCAAGGTTTTTTAGAACCTAAACCTATTAAAGGCAAAGGTCTGAGAGTCATCATTGCTGATGATGGAAATATCGAATCTGAGGCAATTAAAAGGGCAAATTGTTTAGTTGCTCAACCAGATATTTTAGCAGTCATCGGACACTATACCAGCGATATGACTGTGAAAACAGTAGATATTTATAATGCCAATAGATTAGTCGCCATTTCTCCCGGAAGTACCACAGAAGAACTGACTAGGAAACCTCGAAAGTTTTTCTTTCGGACTGCTCCCACCACCAGGATAGAAGCAGAATCTTTCGTGGCTCAGTTACAAAAAGTAAATCAAAAAAAAGTCATCGTTTTTTACAATCCTAAAAGCCCGTTCAGTGCTTCTTTGTGGGAAGAATTCAAAAAGCAATTTGAATCCCCAGGACGCTCGACATTCAGAATAAACGACGAGTTTTACGACTTATCTAAAAATGATTTCAATGCTGAAATAGCCATAAAAGAAGTTAATAAAATCGGAAAAACTGCGTTAGTTGTAATTCCTGATGGTCAAGTCACCAATGCCGTAGAAAATGCGCTCGCAATGATTAAAGCTAACGACGATCGCCATTGGATAGTCGCGCCCTGGACACTCTACGATCCGAGAACTTTAGAAGTTGCAAAACAGCTAAAATCTGTCGAAAAACTGGCTATATCTGTATTCTGGCATCCTTTAATCAGTGTGGACAAAAAATTTCCTGAAAATGCTCAAAAATTGTGGGGAGGCCCGGTAAATACTCGATCGGCTTTAACTTACGACGCCAGTCGTACACTAATTAAAGCCCTAGAAATGCAGCCGCAACCAAGCCGCGAAGGAATGCAACAAACCTTAGCCGATCCAAATTTTAAAGCCGAGGGAGCTACAGGTATAATTGAGTTTGATCCGAAAACAGGCAATCGCAAAAATCCTCCTAAACTATTGGTGCATATTGTACCGTGTTCTAAAGAACAGTTTGGTTTCACCTTTGTGCCGATCGAATTTCCCACAGCCGCAGCCGCAGGTTTAAAGTGCGATTGAATTGATATCTTGTGGCATTCTCAACAAACCTGTAGGGGCGGGTTTTACCAACCATAATTGCCTAAAATCAATAATCTCATAAACCCGCCCCCGCACCACGGTAAATCGCTATTGCGACTATCGCGATCGGTGCAACATATCAATTTATTGGATATATTAAACAAGGCTAGTTTTTTTTATAGAAACCCTTATGACTGTCAATCTCGCTCCCTGCCAAGATTCTAGTCTCAAACCTGAAGCCCAAAATATCTCAGCACTCAAACAAGTCTTGCAGACAATTGATGCCGATAGCTGTCCCGGTTCCTACAACTTCCATATGCACACGGTGTACTCCGATGGGCGTTTGCACCCAGATGAATTGCTTGAAAAAGCGATCGCGATCGGTCTCAAAGGCTTAGCTATTACAGACCACCATTGCACCAAAGGCTACGCTCAAGCTCAAATTTGGTTGGATAATTGGAAATCAAACAATCCCGACAGTAATATCACAGCACCAGCCCTCTGGACAGGGGCTGAAATTACTGCTGAATTGCTAAACAATGAGGTACACATTCTCGGTTATGGCTTCGATCCGCAACATCCCAGTATCAAACAATACTTGCGACGTGATACCGGTACTGAAAGTAGCGATAATTATCCAGCACCAAAGGTAATTAAAGGTATTCAGGAAGCAGGAGGTTTAGCAGTTCTCGCCCATCCTTGCCGCTATCGTTCTAGCGCAGATAAATTAATCCCAGAAGCCGCTCGTTTAGGAATTGACGGCGTAGAAATCTACTATGCCTACGGTAATCCAAATCCTTGGAAACCGAGTCCCAAACAAACAGCTTTAGTCAAAGAATTAGCAGAAACTCACGGCTTGCTTGGAACTTGCGGAACCGACTCTCACGGCCTCAGTCTTCTAGTCCGAATCTAGATAGTTTGGAAATAACAAGTGCTTTATCCTGTGATTGCAAGCCTAAGCGTTAGCGGAGCGCTCTCTTATGAAAGCAATCGCAATGACCCGAAAATAAACAGCTTACCCTGTCATAGTATGTCCGCTCAAACGACCACTATAAAATTGGTTCAGTAGTGAGGACTGAAGTCCTCATTAAAATGCGAGGACAGAAGTTTTCACTACTTGCCTTATAACGGCTATTTTACTAGACGTGGTATCATTGCGATCGCCAGCATTAGCTTTCGCGATTCAAAGGAAAGCAATCACCAAAGCTGGTAATATTTTTGCAACTCCTAGAGACATTGCGCCCTAAAAACCAGTCGCCCTTCTACCGTTCTGGGAACAACTGACAGGCCCTGTTAGTTGGCTGATTTGCCCAATCCAAGCGAGAATTTCCAAATCGATCCATCCAACCTTCCAAATAAGCCCGATTAGCCTTTTTTTCCTCATAATCCGATGTATTCATGGGATGAGGTGCTAAACCCAAAATAGTCGCCGTCGTCACGCAAAACATCGACTTTTGAAAACTCTGACAAATTTGCACCCGCACATCGTCTTCACCCCGACAACTCGTGCGATAAACTTCGTGCAAATACTCCGGCAAAAATTGACGCATATCTTGCATCAGTTGAGTTGGGGGAATCCCTGCACCTCCAATCGGTAAAGGGTCAGCAAACAAAGCCCCGTAGGCAAATTCTCTTTGTTCTTCCGGGATTTGATGAGCTTGAGCATTGTATGAAACTGTGCCAAAAAACGCAGTGCCCCGAAAGAAAACAGCCTCTACATAAGGCACGGCTACATCTGGTAAAAATGTCAAATTAGCCGTCGCTGGCAGTATATCGTAGACTTGAGGGCCAATCTTGACGCTGTAGGTAATCGGTAGGCTGGCCGCGGCGACTAAACCGGCTTTGACAAAATCAACTACATCAGAAATAGACTTAGTTTCCCCTCGATCGTAGGAATCGGACAAATCAATAAACAAATCGCTCATTACCCGCCAAAACTGACCGAGACCGGTGTAGTAAGCCAGCATCCGCACTTGTTCCGGCAAAAAATCAGGAAATGCTTTGTGGAGTCCCTGCATGAAAAAATTGCCTTTTAATTTAGCGGCGATCGCCTTTTCGACCAAACTGCTAAATTCCGGGGAATCCAAATAACAGTCCATACCCCCGCCGCCGTGCCAAAGCATTGTTCTCATGCAATACTCCGCATACTCAAAATTAATGCGATCGTGCCACAAATAGCGTATTAACTTCGGCAGAGTGACTTCCCCATTGAAATATTTAAAAAACGGGAAAAGCACTAAAAACTGTTCTTCAGCAATATAATTGAGATTGCGAGAATAGGCATCTAAAACAATACCATAACTTTTCAGAACGCCGACAACTTCTACTACATTTTCCGCCGATTCAGGCAGCAAAGCTTTGCCTGATTCTAAGACATCAATGTATGCAGCTAGGGGATGGACAGACGGTTTTAATACGGTACTTTTCATCTGGATTCAGCCTGAATTTAATAACTATTTTCTTACTGCTTATAGTTCTGGTATTATATCATTTTTGGCAATGTTGGCTACCTAAAAACACAAAAATTTACTTTGTTTTGATATAAAAATACCTAATATCCTGGAGGCACTCTATATCGAAAAAAAGTGGGTTTTTTAGGTTTCTGCGGGGTGCGTTTGTTTGTAGTGAGGAATGCAAGTCATCATACAATTCTGAGGACTGTCATACTCACTACAAACGAATTGGAGTGCGGTCGATCGACCGGACATCCTATCAGTCTAAGTTTTGAGAAACTTTAACTTGCGCGGGCCCAGGAGCTGCCATTGCGATCGCGGTTTTCTCGCTCAAAGCAACTAAAACTCCCGGCTGCACTCCCATGATTGCAATAATTATTGCTAAAACTAGCGAAGGAATGCGATCGTCCCAGCGGACTTGCGGCAAATTTACCACCAAATCCGAAAGGCGGCCGAAAAAGGCGCGGTTGACCATAATTAAAAAGTAAACTGAAGTCAAACCAGTGCCGATCATGCAGAGGAAAGTTTGCACGGGAAACACTGGCAAACTGCCCCGAAATATCAAAAATTCAGCAACAAATCCAGCCAAACCCGGAATGCCGGCACTTGCCATCACGCCGAGGATCATTAAACTGCCAATCATCGGCAAACCGCGATCGGGATTGAATAAACCTTTGAGCACATCGATGTTGCGGGTACCCGATTTTTTGTAAACAACGCCGACACTCAAAAATAGCAGCGCCGAAATTAAACCGTGGCTAACCATTTGCAAAACAGTTCCCAGTATACTAATCGGAGTAGCTGCGGCGCTAGCTAACAAAATGTAGCCCATGTGAGCGATCGAACTGTAAGCTACAATTTTTTTCATATCTTTTTGGGCGATCGCGCAACTCGCCCCGTAAAGCACGCTTACCACCGCCCAACTCGCCAAAATCGGCGCCGCCACCGCCCACGCATCCGGAAACAAACCCAAACCAAAACGCAGCATCCCATAAGTTCCCAGCTTCAAAAGCACCCCCGCCAGGAGCACCGAAACCGGCGTCGAAGCTTCTACGTGAGCATCCGGCAGCCAAGTATGAAAAGGCACCAAAGGAATCTTAATTCCAAAAGCCAGCAACACCCCGGCCAGCAAAACAATTTGCCTTACCAAAGGCAATGGCAATCCTCCTTCCAAATGCGATGCGCCCGCTGCACCAACGATATCGAAACTAGAAGCACCGCTGAGCCAAACCACCCCCAAGAAAGAAGCCAGCAGCACAATGCCCGAAAATGCAGTATAAATTAAAAACTTAGTAGCAGCATAACCCCGGCGCTCGCCTCCCCAAATCGCAATTAACAGGTAAAGCGGAATCAATTCTACCTCAAAAAACAGGAAAAATAGCAGCAAATTTTGAGATAAAAAAGCCCCCGTTACGCCGCCCGTAATTAACAGCATCAAAGAATAATAAAGTCGAGGTCTGCGGATAGACTCATCCGTAGCGTAAATAGCTACCCCTGTCAGCAGAGTATTTAAAATTACCAAAGGCAGAGACAAACCATCAACGCCGAGATTGTAATTCAATCCCAAAGCATTTATCCAAGGAATAAATTCTGAAAACTGCAACTGACTCGTACTGGCATCAAACTGAGCTGCCAAAATCACCGAGAGAATAAAAGTTATGCCGGCAATGGCGAACGCGACATTCCGAACTATTTTAGAACTGATGGCACCGGGCCAGAACCCAATCAGGGCGGCCGCCAACATTGGTATCCAGATTAAAGCACTGAGCATCAATTAAAACTTTCCTTTGTTACACAGTTTTTAGAGCTATATTTAACATTAACGCAAAGCAACTACATATAAAAGCGATCGGCTGATTTTCTTGTTAACATAGATTCAAATGTCTCTGGAATCCTCCTATGACCTCAAGTCTTACAGATCGAGAAGATTTGCAAATTAAATCAGGTTCTCCTTCCACCCGCCTCACCGTTGCCGACTTGGAAGAACTGCAAGGTATACTCTCGGAAGCACATCTAGACTACCAACTCGAACTGGTAGACGGGAAGATTATCGTTATGGGCCCATCAGACATTGTATCGAGCGAAATTGGACTTGAGTTTGGCAGTCTTTTGCGTAACTGGGTCAAACCCCGCAAACTCGGACGAGTTTTCGAGTCCAGCGGCGGGTTTATTCTCCCCAATTCAAATCTTACAGCACCGGACGTTTCGTTTGTGGTAGCCGATCGCCTCAAGCAAAGTAAAAGGTATTTTGCCGAACTCGTTCCCGACTTAGTTGTAGAAATCAAATCTCAGTCCGAGCGCCTCAAACCCCTCAGAGAAAAAATTTTATCATTCATCGAACTCGGAACCCAAGTAGGAATATTAATCGACCCGGACAAGCGCACAGTAACAATTTACACTCCGACAGCCGAGCCAGTTGTATTGAGAGACGGCGACATGATTTCAATTCCCGAACTTTTAGCCGGTTGGGAAGTTCCGGTTGCCGAATTGTGGCCGATCGAGTTTGAGTAAAACTAGATAAAAAAGCAGACAAACCCAGAATAAAATCATCGGCTTTCATCTGCGTTCACCTGCCCTCATCTGCGGTTTAAAATGGAATAAAATTAGATCAAAAGCAGACAAACCCAGAATAAATTCATCTGCCGACCTCTACGGTTTAAAACTGCCAAATAATCAACGCCAACAACACAGCAACCCCCGACGCAATAGTCAACACATAAAACTGCGACTGACCGGTGCCGCTGTACTTCAACCCTTCGCCGCTGAAAATTGTTGCAAAACCAAACAAATTCACCGCCCCGTCCACCACATACTTGTCCGTCCAAGCGCTGATTTTAGAAATTGAAGCCACAGCCCAAACGACTGTCACGCGGTAAACTCGATCGATATAAAAATCGTAAGCCAACAAATCCTGTAACGCCGGAATCGGCAGCCGTACCGGTCGAGGTAACACCCCGTACCAATAAATCGCAACCCCAACCGCAACCCCAATCAACCCAGATAACATTAACAGCGGAATATCCAGAGTCTTCAACAGCAAATTTAAAGTATCAAAATCCCCCGTTTCCGCCCAAGGCCCAGTCCAACTAATTAACAGTTGCCACTGCTGCAACATCCAAGGCACCAACAGCCCCATTACGGTCAAAATTACCATCGGCAAAGCCATCTGCCAACCGACTTCTGGAGCTCTGCGAGTTTTGGGCTGCGGTTTTCCAGCAAACACTAAACCGAATATGCGAGTTAAATTTAGCGCCGTCAAACCATTAACCAAAAACAACACAATTACCAGCCACAAAGGCAGGGTCCAAAAACCGTTGAGCCAGCGCCGCATCGTCCAAAAGTTGCCCATAGGCAACAGCGCCACCATCCCCGCAGCGCCTACTAAATAAGCGGTAGTCGTGGCAGGCATCTTCGACCACAACCCACCCATTTCTGTTAAATCTTGAGTGTTAGTTGTGGCAATAACTGACCCTATGCTCATGAATAATAAGCCCTTGGCGATCGAGTGCGCGAACAGCAACAGCAAAGCAATGTCAACTTGATTTAGCCCCACGGCGATAAACACCAAACCCAAAGAAGCGCTGGTAGAATGCGAAAGTGCTCTTTTGATGTCGATTTGGGCGATCGCCACCAAGGAAGCGCCAACAGCAGTCACCGCACCCAAAACCACCAGCACCGCATCTGCGATCGGCGACAGCGCTAAAACAGGCTGAAGTTTAATCAAAACATAAGATCCAGCGCCCACAACTACCGTATTCCGCATAATCGAAGCCGGGTTGGGCCCTTCCATCGCCTCGTCGAGCCACAAATGGAATGGAAATTGAGCGCATTTTGCCGTAGGTGCGGCAATTAAAGCCAAACCTAAAAGAGTCGCCACTACGGGAGACAAAGTTGCAGTTTCCGCCCATTTTTCCAAATCGGAAAAATTCAAACTTCCCGCTAAAGTTGAAAGCGTCACTACTCCCATCAGCAGCGGCACGTCTCCTACACGCTTTGTTAAAAAAGCATCTCTAGCCGCTGTTACTACCAGCGGTTGAGCGTACCAAAACCCGACTAGCAAGTAAGTTGAAAGCGTCAGCATTTCCAACAAAGCGTAAGTTAGAAGCAGCGAGTCGCTAATCGCAATGCCGCTAATTGCCGCTTCAAAAAAACCGAGCAGCCCAAAAAATCGAGCTAGCGCCCAGTCTTTTTCCATGTAGCCAAGAGCGTAAATTTGTGCTAGCAAACTCAGAACTGTAACTAACTCCATTGCTCCGACGCTGACCGTGGAGATTTCTATTGCAAAAGACAAATCTAAATCTGCTGCTTGCACCCAATGCACGAGCAACTGTTGGGGCGGTTGATCCCAAGTCGCTGTAAAAATAACTGACCCGTGTATGAAAGCCAACACACTCATCAGCAAATTGAAGTAAGCCGCCGGTCTCGGCCCTGTTCTGCGAACGGTTCCCGTAGACCACGGCAAAGTTAAAATTGCGCCTATTAAGCCATATAAAGGTACCCACCAACAGGCTTGGAGGAGAAATTGAGTCATTTAATCTATCCCTTAAACTTCAAATTACCGGCTGCGTTTATACAAAAACAGTCGCGGGCGATCGTGCGATACCCTAAAACTTTAACTAAAGCCGATCGTATAGTTCTGGCAAAATAATTTGCACTCAACAAGATTAACTATACATTAAAGCATCAAAACTGAGAATTTTCTCAATACAAAATTACCGACTGAGCAGGCTCGGCACTCAAAGAAAAAAATGCCTGCCGATGGGCCAAGACTGCCTTTTTTGCCGATTTCCCCGCGATCCCCCTTTTTGAAATCCCCAAGTTTCCCGGCAATGCTCAGCCCCGGCTTCACATACCGAACTCTACTTTATAAGTATTGTTACTTACTCTAATCCCCGATCTCTGTCGGCATCTACTCGTCTTTATATTAACTTTATTAAATAAATATTAAATTATTTGAAGTAACATAAAAAATTTTAATTTTTGTTATTAAACATTATGATGTTAGTTTATATTGTCAAGGTGGACAGCTTCCCCTATTCTTAAAGGATAGGAAGCTTTACACTGCATTACTAAATAATGTGGGCCTCCCCGTCCAAATTTTTAGATTTCTCAAAGATTTGTAACGGTAATTTCACTAATCCTCTAGGAGATTCAAAAATGTCAATTGCCGTGGGAATGATTGAGACAAAAGGTTTTCCCGCTGTTGTGGAAGCTGCCGATGCTATGGTCAAAGCTGCCCGCGTTACCCTCGTGGGCTATGAAAAAATCGGCAGCGCCCGCGTCACCGTAATTGTGCGCGGCAACGTCTCGGAAGTCCAAGCCTCAGTGGCCGCCGGAGTGGAATCCGTCAAGCGGGTGAACGGCGGAGAAGTCGTCTCTACCCACATTATCGCTCGCCCCCACGAAAACCTAGAATACGTTCTGCCGATTCGGTATACAGAAGCAGTAGAACAGTTCCGAGGCTACTAAGTTCTTTGCGCACACAAATTTCGTTTGACGAAAATTAGTGCGATGGTCAAAAATTAACTGTTTAGTTCCCCAAATATTGAATCAGGAGTAAAACCAATGGCAATTGCAGTTGGCATGATCGAAACCTTAGGCTTCCCCGCAGTTGTAGAAGCTGCTGACGCGATGGTCAAAGCAGCCCGCGTCACCTTGGTAGGCTACGAAAAAATCGGTAGCGCTCGCGTTACAGTCATTGTCAGAGGAGATGTCTCGGAAGTGCAAGCTTCCGTCGCCGCTGGAGTAGAGTCAGTGAAGCGCGTTAACGGCGGACAAGTGATGTCCACCCACATTATCGCCCGCCCTCACGAAAACTTGGAGTACGTGCTGCCGATTCGCTACACCGAAGCTGTAGAACAGTTCCGCGAAGGCGTGAGCGGCATTCGCCCTCTCAACAGATCGTAAGATAGGCGATCGGCAAAGGGGCCTTAGGTAATTAAAAATTAAAAATTAAAAATCGCGATGTTTTTGATTTAGCATTTTTAATTTTTAATTGAGGAGGGCATGGGATATTGGTTATTAGTCATTAGTCATTAGTCATTCATTAGTTACTAGACGAAGAACTCTAAACGGCGGACAGCGGACTGAGTAAAGCTAATTAAAAAAAAGACAAGTGACAGTGTAAAAATGACAGTTACCAATTACCTATTACCTATTACCTAAAATGCAAATGGCCAAAGTTCTCGGCACAGTTGTCAGTACCCAAAAAGAGCCGACACTGAGAGGATCGAAATTTCTACTGCTGCAATTCATCGATGAGGAAGGTTCCCCAGTTCCCGGATATGAGGTAGCCGCTGACTGTGTGGGCGCTGGTATCGATGAATGGGTTTTAGTGACCCGAGGCAGCGCAGCCCGGATCGCGCCCGGAAGCGAAAACCGTCCGATCGATGCTCTGGTAGTAGGCATTATAGATACTGTCAATGTAGAAAATCGCCTCATTTACAGTAAAAAAGACGACCCGTACCGCTAGTTGCAACCGTTAGCAGTTAGCAGTTAGTGGAAGAATAACTAACAACTAACAACTAACAACTAACAACTAACAACTAACAACTAACAAAAAGATTTTTCAGCTTAGGAGAACTTAATTTATGGCAGTCCGCAACGTTGCGGCTCCCCCGACGCCTTGGTCGAAAAACTTGGCTGAGCCCAAAATTCACGACACCGCCTTCGTACATTCCTTTTCTAACATTATTGGAGATGTGCATATCGGTTCTAATGTGATGATTGCCCCCGGGACATCTATCCGCGCCGATGAAGGCACTCCTTTTTATATTGGAGAAGGAAGCAACATTCAAGACGGAGTAGTGATTCACGGCCTAGAACAAGGCCGAGTCACAGGAGATGACGACAAGTCCTATTCTGTGTGGGTGGGGAAAAATACTTCCCTCACCCACATGAGTTTAATTCACGGCCCTGCCTACGTGGGCGACGAGTGCTTTATCGGCTTTCGCTCTACGGTGTTCAATGCCAGAGTGGGCAACGGCTGCATTGTCATGATGCACGTACTAATTAAAGATGTGGAGATTCCCCCCGGTAAGTACGTACCTTCGGGAGCCATCATCACTAATCAGAAGCAAGCCGATCGCTTGCCTGACGTTCTAGATTCTGACGTTCAATTTGCGACCCATGTCATCGGCATCAATGACGCTCTGAGAACGGGTTATCGCTGCGCTGAGAACATCGCCTGTCTAGCACCAATTCGCAACGAGCAAACTAAAAACCCAAATATGACTCAAACCAAATATTCTACCCATGCCGGCACCCAATTGAGTTCTTCTCTAGCCGATAGCATCCGCAATTTACTAGCCCAAGGATACAGTGTGGGAGCCGAACACGCCGACGCGCGACACTTCCGTACCGGTTCTTGGCGCACTTGCGGCCCAATTTCCTCAAAGCGCGACTCAGAAGTAATCGCGGCTCTGTCAGCTTGCATGGCCCAGCACCAAGGAGAATACGTCCGCTTGATCGGAATTGACACCAAAGCCAAGCGCCGCGTACTAGAAGAAATCGTCCAAAGACCGGGAGACAACGGCTCTAACGGTTCTAACGGTGCGAAAACTCACCAATCTAACGGTAAAGTTGCACAACAAGCTTCATACCACAATAGCGGTTCCGTGTCAAGCGGAAAATTGAGTGCCGAAACAGTGGCTCAGGTTCGCGGCTTGCTAGCTCAAGGCTACAAGGTGGGGACGGAACACGCCGACGCACGCCGCTTCCGCACCAGTTCTTGGCAAAGCGGGCCTTCGCTGCAAGTGAAAAACGAATCTGAGGCGATCGCCGCTTTGGAATCTGTGATGAATCAGTACCCGGGCGAGTACGTGCGCTTGATCGGGATTGACCCGAAAGCTAAGCGGCGCGTTGTTGAAGAAATTATTCAGCGTCCCGACGGCCCAGTTGCTCAATCGGCTAAGCCGGGAGCAACATCGGGATACAAAGCAGCTTCGACTGGTTCGGCGAGCAGCGGAATGTTGACCGGCAAGACGATCGACCAAATCCGCAACCTGCTCTCCCAAGGCTACAAAATTGGCACGGAACACGCCGACGCGCGCCGTTTCCGCACCGGTTCTTGGAGCAGTTGCGCCTCAATCACATCCAACCGCGAAGCCGAAGTGGTTTCTGCCCTCGAAAGCTGTCTCAAAGAACATAGCGGCGAGTACGTCCGCTTGCTTGGCATCGACTCCAAGGCCAAGCGCCGGGTGCTCGAAGAAATTATCCAACGACCTTAATTAGCCTGGTAATTAGCCTGTTTCTCCCGTTAAGCCCTGGCGCTGGGGCCCGCGGGAGAAACCCAAGCGGATTGAAGTTGGAGTTGAGATAGTTAAAAAGCTCGATTGAGAAATGTTGGTCAAAATCTAGAATCTTCTGAAAGTTTCTATAAAACGTTAAAGCATCAAGCTTCTCAGTATTAGTAAATTATCGTTTCTTAGATTGACATGATTAAATTTATCAGTCGAGAACACCCATAATTTAAAGTCCTTTTATCTAAAAAAATAGCTCCTTTCATGGTGAAGTTGAATGTATTTATCGCCACTGCAATTAAGTAGCAACTCTCAGATTTTGATGAGTGGCGATGTAGTTGTGAATGAGGGTGCGGCGATCGCCCCTGGAGCAATCCTGCAAGCAGATTCGGGCAGCCGGATCTCGATCGCCGCCGGTGCGTGTATCGGCATGGGAGTTATCCTTCACGCCCGTGAAGGTACTCTGGAAATCGGGGCGGGCGTTATTCTGGGTGCAGGGGTGCTGGTGGTAGGTGCGGGAACGATCGGGGCAAATGCCTGTATTGGGGCGGGGACGACACTGATCGATCCTTTTATCGACAAAATGCAAATTATACCAGCAGGTTCTCTAATCGGAGATACCAGCCGCCAAGTCGCCGCAGAAGCAACTGCAGCAGCGCCAAAATCACCAGAAACCCCCGAAGCCACTACGCCACCAGTAGATCGACCGCTCGAGCCGCTCGAGCCGCCGGAACCCGCCCAAACACCGCCTCAAACTGCGCCGGAGACTGCCCCTGATCCCCCGGAATCCACAGCCGCAGAGCCGCCCCAACCAGGGGAGACGCCAACTATTCTCTACGGTCAAGCTCACATCAATCGGCTGTTGGGGACGCTGTTTCCGCACCGGCAAGCTTTTAATCGATCGGAGGAAAACGGTCAAACTTTATCGGGCGGTTCCGGGTAGCCGTCATTTCGGCAAAAGGCAGCTATGCTGAAGGCAGAAAGATCAAATATAAATAGGTAATCTCATATTATTGGTAGCTCAGCAATTTGTCAGGCTTTGCAGCAGCACTCAGTGTCTTGTAGCTCGTGCAGTCTGTCTTCTCATCTGAGAAACTAAAACTATCAACAAATTTTTATTTTGGGAAGTTTCTAAAGGTAATAGAAGATGGACGGACAAACAGATCGTAACAGTCACGAAGAGCGATCGCAGCGCCAGGAATACTTCAAAGATACTGCTTTGGGTTTGGTATCGACCAAGAGTTTTCCGGCAATTGTGGGGACTGCTGACATGATGCTGAAGTCGGCAGGGGTGATTTTGGTAGGATACGAAAAAATTGGTTCCGGTCACTGTACGGCGATCGTCCGCGGCAGAATTTCCGACGTGCGTTTGGCTGTGGAAGCTGGAGCTCAAACAGCCGAACAGTTCGGGCAGTTTGTTTCTAAGTTGGTGATTGCTAGACCTTTGGCTAATTTGGAAGTGGTTTTGCCGATCGGCTTTCGCCTGACTGAGCTTTCGGAAAGTGGCAGTTATTCTCGGCTTAGCAATCAGGCGATCGGTTTGCTCGAAACCCGGGGATTTCCGGCAATGGTCGGTGCTTGCGATGCTATGCTCAAATCCGCAGACGTACACTTGGCAGCTTACGAGAAAATCGGCGCCGGTTTGTGCACGGCAATTATTCGCGGTGCAGTTGCAGATGTAGCAGTCGCTGTAGAAGCCGGGATGTACGAAGCGGAGCGAATTGGCGAGTTGAACGCGGTGATGGTAATTCCGAGGCCTTTGGAAGATTTGGAACAAACTTTACCGCTGGCGAGTTGCTGGATCGAGCAGCGTAAACCTGTGATGATGCCCGTGTCGGTTAAGGAAAAGGAACAAGAATTGATCGAACTTCCAGATTTGGAGAAATTGACTGTTTATGTGGAAGAAGAAATCAATCGGTAATTGGTAATTAGGCAACAAAATTTTGTAGAGACGTGCTGCTGCAAATACTGAGACGAAGTTTCTCAAAAAAATATAAAGTTTACTCGGTGGGAGTGGGTGCAACAATTTATACTGAGTAGCTGTCTCAAACTTAATTTGGCGATCGAGCCGATCGCAGCCGCATCAAGAGACACAGAACACCAACTAAAACTAGACTTTTAAGATCGAGTCTATCGCCTAAACAATGGAACTGACGAAGTAAATCCAGCCGAGGTGCAGACTCTTTCCACAGGATTTAACTGCTGTTAAAATGAACCTAAAATCCTGTTTCCGGTAGATAGCCTACAATCAATTTGAGGGTAATCTAATAACGGATGGCAAAAAAAGAGAAGTTTAACAGTTGTTCAACTCAAAACTGGCAGCAAAGGAATCAACCCCCAGAATCAAGCACTCCTGAAAGTTGACCTATGAACCTCAAACAATTTTACAAGCGCGGTTTGCACAGCGCCAAGAAAGGAAACTATGAAGCGGCGATCGACGATTTCGATCGCATCCTGCAACTCAACCCTGCCGATGCCAAAGCCTATAACAATCGCGGCTTAGTCTACTATTACATGAAAGACTACGAGAAAGCGATCGCAGACCTCAGCCAAGCGCTAGATATCAATCCTAATTTGTTTGAGGCTTACCTGAATCGAGGCAATGCTTGGCGCCATCTCGGAGAACACGAAAAAGCCATTGACGATCTCAACTGCGCTTTAGCAAGTAAGCCTGGCAACCACGCTATCTACAACAACCGAGGACTCGTACTTGCTAATTTAGGACATTACGAAGAAGCAATAGAAGACTACAATCGAGCTCTCTCTATCAATTCCCACAATTACAAAACCTATTACAACCGGGGGCGCGCTTACTACCTTTTGGGAGAAAAAGAGGCCGCAACGGAGAACTTTAACGAAACGCTGCGGTTGAATCCTAAATATATCAAAGCTTACATAAATCGCGGTCTCTGTTATCACCAATTAGGAGACAATACGCAGGCGATAGCCGATTACAACACTGCACTGGGCATCGATCCACAAAATGTTTATGCGTATTATAACAGAGGTTGCGTTCGCTATAAATTAAAACAAATGCAGCTTGCAATTGAAGACTTTGACAAAGCAGTGGAACTCGATCCGAACTATGTTAAAGCTTATCTCAACCGGGGTTTAGCGCTGTATAAACTCGGAGATGTGACGGCAGCAAATAAGGATTTTTACCTAGTAATGTGCATTAATGCAGAAGCTTATGTATACTACCAAGCCCAGCGGTGCACGCCTGATATTAATTCTTACTTCAAAGAAGCGCCGCAGGTGGAACTTAATAATGCTGTAGAATACTACAACACAACATTAAATACGATGTCAACTTCCTTAAGTTCGGCAGCATTAAACTCAATCTGGAATCAAGAAGATTTGGACACCAGAGACTCGATTATCTGTGAAGGTGAATTTATCAATAATTGAATTAGTCAGTAGTCAGTAGTCAGTAGCCATTAGGCTTATTGCATAAATTTTTTAGCGACAGGGAAACGGCATATGGAACGCAGAGCCATTTCAAGATAGGAGAGGGAATGTATGCAATTTAAGTCTCATAACTCAGCAGTCATTAGTCATTAGTCATTAAGTAGGTCATCGGAAAAAAACAATACCTCAGAAACCCGGTTTCTTCGTGTATTTCTCGTGTGTCGTCGCAAAATCTAGTAGAAACCGGGTTTCTAGCCCCATGCGCAAGCCCCGATCGAGAGGTTTTTAACGCGGATTGGGTAGCAGTTAAAAATTAAAGTCCTTACTGCCAAAAAAACAGCAAGGACTTCAATCATTTATTCCTGAGTTTTAAGGACGAACGTCCTTACTACACAGATTAAATACTTGCCATCACTTCGCGAGCGGCAGCCAAAGTTCGATCGACATCTTCCTCAGTATGAGCCAAAGAAGTAAATCCCGCCTCAAACTGCGAAGGAGCAAGATAAATTCCGTGCTCCAACATTCCCCGGTGAAAGCGGCTGAACTTCGTCAAATCCGCCTTCTTCGCATCATCGTAATTGTGAACCGGGCCCGCCGCAAAAAACAAGCCAAACATCCCGCTAATTTGCCCGCCGCAAGCCGCGTGTCCGGCTTCCTTAGCAATTTTTAGCAATCCGTCGGACAGTTTTTTGGTAATCTTATCCAACTGTTCGTAAGTGCCGGGCTTTTGCAGCAATTCCAAAGTCTTAATCCCAGCAGTCATCGCCAAAGGATTTCCCGACAGCGTACCCGCTTGATACATCGGGCCAGCAGGAGCAACCATTGCCATAATATCGCGCCGTCCGCCGTAAGCTCCCACCGGCAAACCGCCGCCAATAACTTTACCCAAAGTTGTCAAATCCGGGGTAACGCCGAATTTTTCTTGGGCGCCGCCGTAGGCGATGCGGAAGCCGGTCATTACTTCATCAAAAACTAACAAAGCACCGTTATCTTTGGTAATTTCCCGCAAGCCTTCGAGAAAACCTGCATCCGGGGTAATAAAACCGGCATTGCCCACAACTGGTTCGAGAATTACGCCTGCTATCTCGCCCGGATTTTCGGCAAATAAAGCTTTTACTGCTTCCAAGTCATTGTAGGGAGCGTTGAGGGTGTTGGCGGTAACGGATTTCGGAACGCCCGGGGAGTCTGGAAGGCCCAAAGTTGCCACGCCGGAACCTGCTTTTACCAAGAACATATCGGCGTGCCCGTGATAGCAGCCTTCAAATTTAATCAGTTTATCGCGTCCGGTGAAAGCTCGCATCAGCCGCAAAACGGCCATACAGGCTTCGGTGCCCGAGTTGACAAATCGCACCATTTCAATGCTGGGAACCGCATCGATGACCATTTCCGCGAGCACGTTTTCCAACAGCGACGGTGCGCCGAAACTCGTACCTTTTTCTAAGGATTCGCGAAGGGCTTTGATGACTTCTGGGTGGGCGTGGCCGCAGATAGCCGGGCCCCAAGTGCCTACGTAGTCGATGTATTGGTTTTCGTCAACATCCCAAATGTAAGCTCCTTTTACCCTGTCAAAGACGATAGGCTGTCCGCCTACAGATTTGAAGGCGCGGACGGGGGAACTGACGCCACCTGGCATCAACTTCTGGGCAGCGGCAAAAATTTCTTCTGATTTGGTGGTTTTCAAGGTTGTGGAAACCAATGTTTTCTCCTTAGTGAACGTCTGTTGTTGGTAGGATACTTTTATAGCGACTTCAGGATAATGGTTAGGTCGATTCAAGGAAACTATGTTAATAGATTTTAGGGTACAAACCAATGAGTAGCAATAGCACCTTGGGTTTTTCGCGCTTTGTGGCACTAGCACCGATCGCCCTAAAGTGTAATATTTTGTAAAATACTTCTTGACAATTTGTCCATCACTTCCTCAATCTCCTCTCTTCTCTTCCTCTGCGTCCTCTACCTTCTCTGCGGTTAATTAAAAAAAATCTGCGACAGGAAAGCGTTAATCTATATTACCAAGTTGAAATAAAATTATGTCTACTACTGATTTATCGAGTTTGAGCCGATCGATTCCAATTGAAAAGATTCGTTACGACGATCGAGGTTTGGTACCGGCGATCGTCCAAGATTATTTGGACGGTACGGTGTTAATGATGGCCTGGATGAGTCGGGAGTCGCTGCAAAAAACGCTTTCTACCGGGCAAACTTGGTTCTGGAGTCGTTCTCGTTCCGAATTGTGGCCCAAAGGCGCGACTTCGGGACACGTTCAAAATGTCAAAGGGCTGCGTTACGACTGCGATAGTGATGCTTTGCTGGTGACAGTCGAACAAGTCGGAGATATTGCTTGTCACACGGGAGAAAGAAGTTGTTTTCACCAAGTTGATGGGGAAATTTCACCGCCGCCAGGTGATATGTTATCTCAATTATTTGCAGTAATTTGCGATCGGCGCGACCATCCTAACGAAAGTTCTTATACTTGCAAGTTGTTTGAGGGCGGCGACAACAAGATTCTCAAGAAAATTGGCGAAGAGTCGGCGGAAGTTGTGATGGCTTGCAAAGATGACGACAAAGAGGCGATCGCTGGAGAAGTTGCGGATTTATTTTATCACGCTTTGGTTGCTTTGGCTCACCATCAAGTTGATTTGAGAGCAGTTTACCGCAAATTGGGCGATCGGCGAAAATAAATTAGTTATTGGTTATTGGGCATTGGGCATTGGGCATTGGGCATTGGGCATTGGGCATTGGTAGCAGCAACAAATGACTAATGACTGCTGACTAATGACTAATGACTAATAACTAATGACTGCTATTTTTTAACATTCGATCGAGCTTTTGCAAAATAAAAATAGCCGCGCCCACACTCAAAGCCAAACCCAACCAAAAATTATCCGCCGCCCATTTACCTCTATCCAAAGCCAAACCGCCCAGCGGCGGCCCGATTAAATAGCCGATCGCCCAACACTGAGAATTAACCGCCAAATACACGCCCCGCAAAGACTCCGGCGCTAAATCCACCACCAAAGCCGAAGCAAAAGGCGTATAAGCAACAGTCGCCACCGACAAAAAACTCAAGCCTAAAACAGCTAACAATAGATTGCCAGTTGCAGCCATTCCGGTCAAGCCGATCGCAATAAATCCCATTCCCCATAGCAGCGCAGAAATCATCAAAGCTTTTGGATGGGAAAACGGCCTCAAAGCTTTAACAACTGGCAGTTGCAAAGCCACAGTTAAAAACGTGCTAAAAGCAAACAAAACGGTAATTGTACCTGTTGAAAAACCTTTTGCCGCCCCCACCGCGACAAACTTGCTAAAGTACAGTGGCATTGTGGTTTGGATTTGGGAAATATATAGAGTGAAAAGAGTATTTACTAAAGCATAAACTAGAAGACTTCGATCGCTCAGCGCCACCATCCAGCCATTTTCCAGATTTTTGCTGCCTCTATCCGCTGAATTAGCTGGTTTGTAGGTTTCGGCGATCGCGATCGCAACTACCGCAAATAGCACTAAAAACGAGATACCATCAATAATAAAGAGCGATCGATAATTACCCGTTACCTCAATCAATAAACCCCCCAAAATAATCCCAACTTGCAAACCTAAATTATCAGCCAGCCGCGTCAAAGCAAAAGCTTCCTGTCGCTGTTCGCCCTCGGTTAAATCCGCCACCATCGTCTCGGTTGGAGGCCAATACAAACCCACGCCCAAACCCATCAGTAAATTGCCCGCAACTAAACCAGCAAAATCATTAGCAGCCGCCAGTACAAAAGAAGCCACAGCAGCAATAATTGCCGCCAGCAATAAAGTTCGCCGCCTTCCCCAAAATTGGGAATCGCAAAAAGAACCGCCCAAAATTCTGCCCAATATTCCCGAAACTGAACCGCTACCCAAACCAATCCCAACAGCAGTAGCAGATAAACCGACGCGATCGACAAAAAATATGGGCGCGTAAAATAAAGTAAAACCGGTGCCGCTTTGGGAGAGGAATCTGCCAGCGGCAAGAATCCAGACTTGAGGGGGGAGACGGGGAAACCAAGAGGATAATTGAAATTTAGGCATATACATTTAAATTAGGAGTTAGTCCTGGACGCAGAAACCCGTTTTTTTTATGAACATACGTTATAGCCTTTAATCACGGTCAAAAACCCGGTGTCTTTGGTCGCAGTGCGTAAGTTCTGTGAGTAATTATTAATTTATTCCGTACTTTTTCCGAATTAGTATTAGTTAACGCAGGTGATGACAAACATAAGTGAGCTTAACAATTCTTCAGGCTCTGTTACACAAAAGTTACCATTAATTTAAAAATACTTAACACGATTTTATAAAAAAGTTAGTTAAACTCTAGAAAAGGCAGAAGAAAATTTTAGAGGGTCTAATTATATGACAGCTATTACAACATCAAGAGTGGAATCAATCAGACCCCGCTGGCAAGCAATTGTTATGGTCGCCTTAATTTTCTGGGTCAGCGTTAGCCTGATTTTGGATCTAGTAATTATGCCCAGTCTCTACGTATCTGGCATGATGACATCTCCCGAGTTTGCAACGGCCGGAAATTTAATGTTCTGGGGATTCAACCGCGTTGAGTTAATCTGTTCGGGCCTGGTGACAACGGGTTTGATGGTTTTGAGCAATTTAGTCGGTGACTTCGGCAAGCGCAGCCGCACAGCAATCTTATTATCATTGGTACTTCTGGCGATCGCCCTGATTGACACCTACGCCCTGACGCCCCAAATGAGCGCCTTGGGAATGCAGCTAAATCTGTTCGATTCCGCAGCAGAAGTGCCGACCGGGATGAATCTACTGCACCAAGGCTATTTTGGCTTGGAAGCGCTGAAGTTGGCTGTCGCCGGTACGCTGCTCGGCTTGTGCTACCAAAACCAAGTTTAATCAACGATAAAAATTAGGACACGGCAGTGCCGTTTCCCTACAATGAATTGGGGTAGGGAAACGGCACTGCCGTGTCCTCTTATTCGGATTCTTCTGACACATCAGATAATTCAGATTTCGGCCACAGCAGGCGCAAGCCCATCACCGCAAATCCGATCGCCGCGATCGCCTTTACCAGTCGCTCCGGCAATACCTCTGCCGTGCCTTGCCCAACTAAAACGCCGATTAAACTCGCCAGCAGCAGCGCCGACGCCGTGCCGAAAAATACAGCCCGCGGCGAGTTACAACTGCTGCCTAGGGCGATCGCAGCTAATTGACTTTTGTCTCCCAATTCTGACAAAAAAACTGTAAGAAAACTTATTCCCAAAAGTTGCCAATCCATGTTTTTTAGTTATTAGTTAATTAAGAAATCTCCGACAGTATATGTAGGGTGCGCCTCGGCGCACCTTGCCCATATAAGGTGGTTAATGTCAGGGCGATTGACAATTAACCCAGCACTTCCCACAGCAGAACAGCCGCAATCCCCAGCAAAATCACTCCTGCTGCTCTCTCCAAAGTTCTCGGAGCAATCCGACTTGCCAGCCACCTTCCCAGCAAAACTCCCAGCAAACTGGTTGCTATCAAAGCCGTACCCGCACCCGCAAACACAATCCAAGGATTCCGAGATTCAGCCGTCATCAGCAAAATCGCGAGCTGAGTTTTGTCTCCAATTTCAGCAAAAAAAATAGTTGCAAAAGTCGAGGCAAAAATTGCCCACTGCTTCGACTTCAGTTTCTTTTCTCCCTGACAAATATCGGGATTTGCACCCACTGAAATTTCAGCCTGCTCCGGGGTTAAAGCAGCACAAATCTCAGAAACCTCTTTTATTTGTATTTGTACCTGTTGTGGCAAATCATAATTGAGGTTTACTGAGTCAGAAGCAGACAAGCTTGGCGGAACAGAATCAAGTTTCACGGGCAATGAGTGCTAAACGCTATTTATTTTTGACTTGTACTTTTGATTCTAACTTTCTCTGTACCTGCTTTTACCAAACCAGGGTCATCTTTTTCGCCGAAGATTTCAGCAACTGATTCCTGGAACAACTCACCGCACCCAAATACAGATACAAGCCCCCAGATTTATCTGTCGAGTCAATCTCAAATCTCAAATCTCAAATCTAAAATTGACTGACTGACTGATTGGTTCATGTACCGTAAGTTCGATCGCCCGCATCTCCCAAACCAGGTACAATAAAGCCCTGTTCGTTGACTGTTTCGTCGATCGTTGCCGTGTAAATCATCAAACTCGGGTACTCTGCACTCAGCCTCTTCAAAGCCGGAGGAGCAGCCACCACAGAGATAATCCGAATCAAGCTCGGGTCAATTCCCCGTGCAGTCAATTCCTGCATAGTCGCTACAATCGTCCCGCCAGTCGCCAGCATCGGCTCGCTAATTATCACCCGCGTTTCCGGGTTAAACTGCGCCGGCAATTTGTTCAAATAACAAGTCGGTTCCAGCGTCTCCTCATTTCTTGCCATGCCGAGGTGGTAAACCGACGCCAGCGGCACAACCGTCTGAATTCCTTCCAGCAGTGCCAAACCCGCCCGCAAAATCGGTACCACAACTAACGGAGCTTCCGGGTTGATAAAAGTCGCCGGACATTCTGCCAAAGGCGTCTGCACCGTTGTTTCCACTGTCGGCAGCCATTCTCGAATCGCCTCGTAAGCCAGCCACCTTCCCAATTCTGTCATCGCAGAACGAAAAAGTACCGAGGGGGTGGCGGCGTCGCGGGCGACAGCCAGCCAGTGTTTAATTAACGGATGCGGGGGAACGTAAACGCGCAGTTGCAGGGACATTAGAAAATTGGGGAGATTGCTAGGTTTGAGGGATTTTATGCGGTGCGGTCGATCTTCTTCGAGGACTTCGCCAACCGGCGATCGATCGCTCTGTGCAACTTATCACATCCTTGAGGGCGCATACAACCCAGAGAGTGAGAATCGACCGAAGATCACCATTTTCAAGATTGCCGTCGCGAGTTCAAACTCCTGCCGGACTGTGGCGACAAGCACAAGCCGTCCGTTACAACCCATTCGCCGATCGACCTCCATCCGCTTATTGAAATATTTTTCTAATAGTATTGACATTAATTAGCAACAAGGCTATAGTAATTTTCAGTGTTCTCCTCTCAAAGGATCGGCAGACGGGGGCAGTCGGCAATGGTAGACTGTTCCCGCATTTTTTTTGGGGAAAGAAGAAGGAAGAAGTCCGATGGAAGAGGGAAGAGGCAAAAAGGCAGAAGGCTACATATACAAAGGGAAAATGGCAGAGGCAACAGTTCAGGGAGGGCGATCGACTGTAATATTATAGAAATTATTAAGATTTTTAAGCGAATGTCAGCTCCTACCCAATCCCAGTTATTTGCTCCGAACTCCCGCCCGACACAGCAAGAGTTTGATGTGATTGTCATCGGTTCCGGCATTGGTGGACTCGTGACAGCCACCCAGTTAGCCGCTAAGAAAGCCAAAGTTTTAGTGCTCGAAAGCTATACTATTCCGGGGGGTAGCGCTGGATATTTCGATCGAGAAGGCTACAGATTCGATGTCGGCGCCTCCATGATTTTTGGCTTCGGACAGCGTGGCACCACCAACCTCCTCACCCGCGCCCTGAAAGCAGTCAACGTCACCTTAGAAACGATTCCCGACCCCGTACAGCTTCACTATCACTTACCCAGCGGCTTGGAACTTGAAGTTCCCCAGGCTTATGATAAATACTTGCAAGAATTAGCTGACAGGTTCCCTCACGAACGCGAAGGAATCCACAAATTTTACGGTGAATGCTGGAACGTCTTCAACTGCCTCAACGGGATGGAATTGCTATCCCTAGAAGAACCCGGATATCTAGTTCGAGTCTTTTTTCAGAATCCTTTAGCCTGTTTGGGGTTAGTAAAATATCTACCTCAAAATACAGGCGACATCGCGCGTCGCTACATAAAAGACCCTACTTTGCTGAAATTTATCGACATGGAATGCTACTACTGGTCTGTAGTACCCGCAGACTTGACGCCGATGATTAACGCCGGAATGGTATTTTCGGATAGACATTACGGCGGCATAAATTATCCCAAAGGCGGAGTCGGTCAAATTGCCCAAAAATTAGTAGAAGGATTAGAAAAATGCGGCGGCAAAATTCAATACAAAGCTAAGGCGAAAAAAATTATTACAGAAAACGGCCGCGCTGTCGGAGTCGAGCTAGCAACCGGCGAAGTTTACCGGGCTAAGCGGATAGTTTCTAACGCCACCCGGTGGGATACTTTTGAGAAATTGCTGCCTGCAGAAGAGATGCCCGCTAGCGAAAAGAAATGGCAGCAGCGCTATCAAAAAGCCCCCAGTTTCTTGAGTTTGCATTTGGGAGTAGAAGCAAGCGTAATCCGTGCTGGTAGCGCCTGCCACCACATTTTGTTAGAAGAGTGGGATAAAATGGAAGCGCCGGAGGGAACTGTTTTGGTGTCAATTCCAACCGTGCTCGACCCGGATTTAGCTCCCGCAGGATATCATATCGTTCACGCTTTTACGTCGAGTTGGATGGAAGATTGGGAAGGACTTTCGCAGCAGGCATACGAGGATAAAAAGGAAGAGGCAGCAGGGAGAATTATTGAAAGATTAGAAAAGATTTTTCCCGGTTTAGATGCCGGTTTGGATTATATGGAAGTTGGCACTGCGCGTTCTCACCGTCGGTTTTTGGGGCGCGAAGATGGAACTTACGGGCCAATTCCAAAAGAGAAGTTAATGGGTTTGTTGGGAATGCCGTTTAATCGAACTTCTATTCCTGGTTTGTATTGTGTGGGTGACAGTACGTTTCCGGGACAGGGTTTAAATGCGGTGGCCTTTTCTG
Organism: Microcoleus sp. K4-B3; assembly: GCF_036704615.1. Lineage (NCBI taxonomy): Bacteria > Bacillati > Cyanobacteriota > Cyanophyceae > Oscillatoriales > Microcoleaceae > Microcoleus > Microcoleus sp. K4-B3. The sequence continues at coordinate 21,717 of NZ_JAUBSF010000033.1, read as the reverse complement.
GGTTTGCTTGCGCGCACCGAATTGCGGTTGATTTGGGTTTTTAGGAGGAGTGTGGCAACACAGGTTGCCCCATTTCTAACTCAGGACTTATGGATTGGGAGGTAATTCTGTTATATATCTAACAGTTTTTCTAGGATGGAGTAAATGTCTTTTTTGTCACCATCTTTACGTCTCCCGAGTCCTACAACAACAACCATAACTCGATCTTGCTCGACTTTGTAAACAATGCGATAGCGCTGTCCAACGGCTCGGATACTGCGAAATCCCGATAAGTTATCAACAAGCGCTTTGCCTTGCTTCTCTGGTTCAATTTTGAGTTTATCGATGCGATCGCGCAGTTTCTCCTGTTCTCGTCTATCTTTAACCGAAAGCATCCAGGATACAAGCCCCCGGATTCATCCGTCCAGAAATAAAAAACCTGTATCCGATAAAGGAGCCCCCGAATTTATTCGTGGGGTGAATGCTTCAATTCTTTAATCTAAAATCTAAAATCTAAAATCTAAAATCGATTGACTTCCGCCAACATTTCTAGTGCCAACGGCGTAAGTTGGATGTCGTATTCGATTGAATTTGCTTCGCCTTTCATAGTCCCAGTTGGGCTTTAGCATTTTCCCAGGAAACAGTTTTGCCTTCGCCGGCTTGGGTGATGCTTTGGCGAAGTTTGGTAACGAATTCAATATCGGTGAGAATATCCAAGGTTTCGAGGAGTTCAGTCAAATGGTTGTAGCTGATTACCGCCATAACGGGAACACCATCTTGAGTGATCGCGATCGGCTGATCGGTGAGTTCTTGAAGTAGGTTGGGAAGCTGCTGCTGTGCTTGGGCAATGGTGAGTCGTTTAGACATGGCTGTATTGTACAAATTTATTAAGATTATAAGTATTAAAGCAATACTAATTTTAATTTAGCACCTGGGTCCAAATACGGCGAATCAATTAAAAACCCGGTTTCTGGGGAAAAACCGGGTTTTAAACTGAAAATTGGCGGTTTTCATTCTTTTACTGAGTTCACTGGTCGTAGCTGCCGCCGACGCCGATTTGGGTATTGTAGATTTTTGCCTCCGTGATGGTCATATCTTCCATTGATGCGCCGGATACGTCAGTGGTGTTAATGATGGCGGCGGTCAGATTTGCCCGATCGAGGTCTGCGTAATTTAAACTGGCATTAGTCAGGAAAACTGCGGTTAAGTTAGCACCCGTCAAGTTAGCACTCGTCAAGTCAGCGCCTTCGAGGTTCGCACTAGATAGGTTTGCTCCTCGTAAATTTGCTTCTCTCAAGTCAGCACCAATTAAATGGGCTCCCGTTAAATCTGCTCCAGCCAAGTCGCACTGAAAACATTCCCCGGTTGACAATAACTGTTTGACGTGAACGGGATTTTCAGCGCGAGCCGGGCCTGCCAACAGTAGGGGAGTAATTAAAAAAGTAGCGGCTAATAGATGGCGTTTCATAATCTCTTTTCCTCACCAGACTGTGTGTTGAAGTTCTTCTGTTTATATCTACAATCTTACCACGGTTGTTTTCGGCAGTTGCGATCGAATTCACAGATTGGCTGTGATATCCATTGCCCTCGACAAGCCACACATGGTCTCGAAAAGCTCGCAAAACTTACTTTCGCAAAACTTAACACTGCCGAACTTAATACAGTGCTTTTTTGTAGTAACCTTTCTAGGCTAGCTAGTAAAGCCAACAGATGTGTATTTCTGAAGATGGATATGATTAGCGCTGCGATGGATGATTTTAGCCAGTAATCCTACCGCAAAAAGTTCACAATAAATACATTATTTTTAATAAAAGTGTCACGGGACAGAAAATTTAACTTAAAATAAAGATCCGCTTATAACTTTATAGTAGGTAGACGGAGAGCTGTCACCGGCCAGATCCCCAGCCAAAGAGCGGGGTGCATTCTTAACAAGAAATTTTAATTAGGTCTCAGTAGCAGCGCTGTAAAAATTCACCTAGTGCTTGAAAAGCAGCGCTTTTTTGGAATGTCGCAGAATCAACGCGATCGCAAAACTAAATTAAATATGCTCAAAAACGATTCCTCTAAGTATCTGCCAACCTTAGATCAAGTAATTGACCCCTACCCCTTGACAGTTACGCCCGATACCCCATTAGCAGAAGTAATTACCCTGATGGGCCAATGGCGCGGAAGTTGCTCTCTAAACGCAGACATTCCACCAAGCGATATCTACCAGCAACTAACAGAAATCGTCAATGCCCCCACTTCAAGCGCGTTCAGAGACGCCACAGGTATCTGCGTCTTTGTCGTGGAAAAATCTCTCGAAAAATTATCCTCGCACTCTGCTCAAAATTCTCAATTGCAAGGAATCTTCACGGAGAGGGATCTTGTCGATTTGATTGCTTCGGGCAAAAACTTAAAAGGTGTCACCATCGCAGAAGTGATGAGGCAGCCGGCAGCAACTCTGACCAAATCCGATACTCAAGACATTTTCAGCGCCCTAATTCTGCTGCGGCAACGAAGAATTAACCATCTGCCAATATTGGACAGCGAGGGTCAACTCTTAGGAGTAATTACGCCCGAAAGCATTCGCCAAGCCATGCTGCAACCGGCAAATATCTTAAAAATGCGCAGCGTGAAAGAAGTAATGATCGCACAAGTCATTCAAGCGCCTCGATCCGCCTCAGTTATGAGTTTAGCCGAGTTGATGGCGCAGCACCGGGTTAGCTGCGTGGTAATTACAGAATCAACAGAATTATCGAGGAATTTGCCGTTCCCCATTCCAGTAGGTATAGTCACAGAACGGGATATTGTCGAATTTCAAGCTTTAGATATAGATTTGTCGCAAACGATCGCCCAAACTGTGATGAGTACCCCCTTATTTAGTCTCAAGCAAGAAGACTCGCTGTGGGTAGCTCATCTTGAAATGCACCAGCGTTTAGTCCGCAGGTTGGTAGTAACGGGGGAACGGGGAGAACTCCTGGGAATAGTCACTCAAAGCAACTTACTGCGGGTACTTGACCCGATGGAAATGTCCGGGGCGATCGATGTTCTGCACGATTCAGTCGTAGAACAGACTAGCGAATTGCAAAAAGCGATCGCATCACTCAGCTTGACTAACGCCACACTAGAAAGCGAAATCGCTACCCGCGTGCGGGCCGAGGTGCGGCTGCAACTGCTAGAATCTGCCGTAGTTAACGCTAACGACGCGATCGTGATTATGGATGCGGGACACAGCGATATCTCCGATCCCAGCATCATCTATGCCAACGAAGCTTTTACCCAAATGACGGGCTACCTACCCGAAGAAATCATCGGACAAACCCCCAGTTGCTTGCGCGGCCCAAACAGCGACCCGACCCAAGTCGCTAAAATTCGCCGTACTTTCTCTCGCCGAGAACCCCTACGCGTGGAATTGATTAACTACCGTAAAGACGGTTCAACTTATTGGGTCGAACTCAACAGCGTACCCATTGCCGACACATCCGGGAACGTTACCCACTGGGTGTCCGTGCAGCGGGATATTAGCGATCGCAAGCGCATGGAACAAGCATTTTTTGAAGAAAAAGAACTCGCTCAGGTTACTCTACAATCGATCGGCGATGCCGTAATCGCTACTGATGCCGACGGCTGCATTTCCACCCTTAATCCAGTTGCCGAAAAACTCACGGGTTGGTCTACCTGGGAAGCTAAAGGTTTGCCCCTCGACAGCGTACTCAGAATAGTTGACGAAACTACCCGACTGCCGGCAGAAAATATCGCCGAAATCGCTTTGTGCGAAGGCCGGATTGTTGACCAAAGGCACAACAGCTTGCTGATTGCCCGCAACAACCAGGAATTTGCGATCGACCACTGCGTCGCCCCCATCCACGCCAGCAGCGGCAAGATTGTCGGGGCCGTCGTTGTGTTCCGAGATGTTACTCAAGTGCGAACTCAAGCGCGACAACTCACCTGGCAGGCAACTCATGACCCCCTGACGCAATTAGTCAACCGCCGCGAATTTGAGTACCAGCTAGAACAAGCCCTGCACAGCGCTCAAGGTTACGGGCACGAACACGTTATGCTTTACCTGGATCTCGATCGCTTCAAAATAGTTAACGACACTTCCGGTCACGCTGCAGGCGACGAACTGCTGCGCCAAGTCAGCCAGCTATTTAAAGGCAAAATCCGCCAAACCGATATTTTGGCGCGTCTGGGCGGCGATGAATTTGCTGTACTCCTGTATTACAGTCCCCTCGAACGAGGCTTAGATGTTGCAGAATCGCTGCTGCGAAGCATTCAGGGATTCCGGTTTGGGTGGCAGGACAAAACTTTTTTGATCGGTGTCAGTATCGGTTTGGTAACAATTAATCCCAAAACAGTATCGACATCTGCGGTTTTGAGCGCGGCCGATATGGCCTGCTACGCTGCTAAAAATAAAGGCCGCAACCGGGTGCAGGTTTATCAAGCGGGCGATCGAGAATTAATCAAACAGCACGGCGAAACCGAGTGGGTGGTGCAAATTAATAAAGCTTTAGAAGAGAATCGCTTTTGCTTGTACTCTCAGCCGATCGTACATTTGCTCAACTCTCCAACCACCGGAACCCACTGCGAAATCCTGCTCCGCCTCCAGCTTGAAACTGGTCAGTTGGTGTCGCCGATGGCGTTTATTCCGGCCGCCGAACGCTACAACTTGATGCACGCCATCGACTGCTGGGTAATTCGCACTTTATTTAGCAATTTATCTAAAATTTTTACGGCCAATTTATTTGTCCAAAACCCCGGCGCAGACAACGAGAAAATAGTTACCTTCCCTGCTTGCTCTCTTTTGTCTAATCCCAAATTCTCATTTGGCAAGTATCCTAGCCTTTATTCAATCAACCTTTCTGGGGACAGCCTCAACGAAGAAAAGTTTATCGAGTTTATTCAAGAGCAGTTTTCCATCCATCAAATACCGCCAGAAATAATTTGTTTTGAAATTACAGAAACCGTGGCGATCGCTAATCTCAGCAAAGCAGCCAGCTTAATTTGGCAACTCAAGGAACTCGGCTGCCAGTTTGCCTTGGACGACTTCGGCAGCGGGATGTCTTCCTTTGCTTACCTGAAAAGCTTGCCGGTTGATTATCTCAAAATTGACGGCAATTTTATTAAGAATATTGCCGACAATCCTATTGATATCGCAATGGTGGAAGCTATTACCAAAATTGCTCACGTCATGGGAATTAAAACTATTGCCGAGTATGTGGAAAGTCAAATAATTATGGATAAACTCAATGAACTTGGGGTAGATTACGCTCAAGGTTATTATTTGGGGAAGCCTCAACCTTGTAACTTCATCTCTCCTAGTTTAGAGGAAGTTTTGGGGGAGTTGACGGTTAATTCTTTGGCTTTTGAGGCTAAGCTGGCTTCTTAAACAGGGACGTTGAGCAATCGATTGTATAACGGATTTAACGGATTTAACGGATTAAACGGAGGGATGTTGAGGGAAAAAGGAAAAGAGAGAATGAAAAGGGAGATTTTAAGTTGTGATATCAATTCCCGATTCCCGATTCCCGATTCCCGATTCCCGATTCCCGATTACCCATTACCTTCTACATTAGTTTCCGCCGCTTCAATGTACTGACTGTCTAACAGAAAAGCACCTTTTTCAAAGCGAATGCCCCAATAATTGCCGGGACGCCGATCGATCACAATACCTTCAGCGCCGATCGCAATTAAATTCGCAGGCCGCAGCATCGGCATCGGTTCGGCAGTTTTGACGTAAGGCGGCATCGCCACAACTCGGACTTTTTGACCGATTGTAAATTCTTTTTCCATGAGTTTTATTCCTTTTGGCGATCGGCATAATCTAGTAAAACGTTCTTCTTTTAGATTCCCGACTTATTGAAGAAGTCGGGGATATGGGTAGGTGGTTTTTTTAGGTAGGCTTACTTATCTTTCAAGTGTTTAGCCAGCAGACAATCCTCAAAGCTAAAGGATTCTTCATCTCAAAAGCTGGATATTGCCATTTCGATCGCGTAGGAGAGAGAACATTCAAGTTCATTGGACTTGGACAATAGGGCAGCTTTTATGTAGTCGGGCAAATAATCGACCAACTGATGAATATCTTCTGGAGAAAGGTGTTGCGTGTTGATAGTTTGAGTCATGATTCTCTGATTGCAAGTTCAGATTCTTTAGTTACCGCGCCCTGGTTTGCAATCGGCAAAACCAAGTGCTTCGCTATCGAGGAAATTAGCAATTGCCATTTCGACAACAATTTCGATCGGATATTCAATTTCCGCAGCACGGGCGATGAGGGCGGCACGAATTCGTTCTGGAAGGTATTTTAGGATGGCTTCGGCATCGGCAGCAGATAATTGTTCCAGAGTTGTTGATTGCATGAGTCTAGTTTTCCGGTGGGATTTGAACGTTGTAGGGCGGCTCAGTTGCTCTCAGAATAATGGCTTCTAGCTCTAATAATAACGCAGGGTTGCTCCATGCCGAGAGCGGGTGAATGGCGATGCGAACATCTTCCCAGTTGTATTTGTCGAGCCATGCCCAGAGAAATGCTTTGTGTCCGCCACTAAATCTACCGCGCAAGCTTTTGGTTTTACCGATGTAAAGCAGGCCATCCACACGATGTCTGACAGCATAAAGTCCAGGGCGAGAGGGGATGGTATTAAAGTTGTGGCTGAGGGGTTGGCATTGCTCGAAAGGGGTGAAGGCAAGGGTGTCAAGAATTTGGTGGGCTTCTTGTTGGATAGAATCGGCCATGATGATAGGAGATCGTATTTGCCGGATTTTATATTGAGCGATCGCAAAAGCAGCAAATTCGGCAAATTTATGTCATTATTGGCTGCGCGCTGCCCTCTCCAATCCTAATTTTCCCCCCGATCGCACATAAGACCCGATACCGATCGCGCTACAATTGTCAATCGGAATGAAAATGGCTGATCTGAAAGTAGGGGATAGTTGATATGGCTACAAGTCGTCGCATTGAGCGTGTAGCTTCAATGATTAAACGGGAAGTCAGCCTGATGTTGCTGAATGGAATCAAGGACGACCGTGTAGGTGCGGGTATGGTTAGCGTTACCGATGTAATTGTTTCGGGAGACCTTCAGCATACAAAAATTTTTGTCAGCATCTACGGTACTGATGAGGCAAAGGCTGAGACTATGGAGGGTTTGAAATCTGCAACTAGCTACGTCCGCAGCCAGTTGGGCCAACGGGTGCAACTGCGCCGGACGCCGGAAGTGATTTTTCTCGAAGACCGTTCTTTGGAACGCGGCGATAAAATGTTGATACTGCTGAATCAGCTTTCGGCCGATCGCAAACCGGGCATTCTAGATCCCGAGGAAGAATTCGCTGAGGATGAAAGTCCCGATTGAAGCGAGAAGGAAGAAGGAAGAGGGAAGAAGGAAGAGGGGAAGAGAAGGAGATAGGGAAAATTCCCAATTCCCTGTTTGGCCGATTCCCAATTCCCTGTTTGGCCGATTCCCGATTCCCAAATCTAAAATCTAAAATCTAAAATCTAAAATCTAAAATCGAATGATTGACAATCTTTCCTTACCAGAACTGGTGGCCCAGATGTTCGTGGTGCGCGCTTCAGGCTACTTGTTCGACCACCAAATTCGCTATCCCGAATGGGAACCAACTGCCAGCAAACTCCGCTATTATCTGGAAAAGTTGGGCGTCGGCGGTGTGATTTTGGTGGGGGGAAGTGCTGCGGAGTTGGCGGTTCGATCGCACCAATTGCAGTCTTGGGCCAAGTTTCCCCTGCTGCTGGCGGCTGATATTGAGGAAGGTGTAGGCCAGCGGTTCGCGGGGGCAACTTGGTTCGGGCCGCCGATGGCAATTGCCGAAGTGGCGCGGCACGATGCAGGTAAAGCCGATCGATATGCCGAACAAATGGGCGCTGTGACTGCGATCGAAGCTAGGGCGATCGGTCTCAATTGGGTTCTCGCACCAGTAGTTGATGTTAACAACAATCCCGACAATCCTGTGATTAACGTCCGCGCTTTTGGCGAGACACCGGAAGTTGTCGGCAAATTAGCCGCTGCTTTTATTCGCGGCGCAGGCCCGCACCCGGTTTTGACTACAGCTAAGCATTTTCCCGGTCACGGGGACACGGCGGTTGATTCTCACTTGGAATTGCCGGTTTTGCCGCATTCGCCAGCGAGATTGGCTGAGGTTGAGTTGCCTCCTTTTGTCGATGCGATGGCTGCTGGGGTCGATGCTGTGATGAGTGCTCACTTGCTGATTCCGGCTTGGGATGCGGAGTTTCCTGCTACTCTTTCTCGCAAAATTTTGATCGGGAAGCTGCGAGAAGAGTTGGGATTTGAAGGTTTGATCGTGACGGATGCTTTGGTGATGGGTGCGATCGCCAATAAGTACGGCGCCAACGAAGCTGCTGTTTTGGCTGCTGAGGCTGGTGCTGATGTTTTGCTGATGCCGCTTGACCCGGAAGGGGCAATTCTCGCTGTCTGCGAAGCTGTCACTCAAGGGCGGCTTCCATTAGCACAAATCAAGGAATCTGTCAAGCGAATTTGGGCAGCGAAAATAAAGGTGGGTTTGTCGATTTCTGACCCCCCCCAACCCCCCCTTGCTAATGGGGGGAGCAAGGATTTACAATCCATCGACTCGATCGACTTAAGTTTGCTGGCAAATCCTGACTCAAGGGCAACTGCTGCCGATATTTTGCGAGATTCTTTGAAATTTGGCGGAAATCTACCTTTGCAGATGTCAAAGTCCCCAGAAAACCAGCTTTTGCGGAATTTGATTGTTGTAGATGATGTTTTGGGGTGCGAGTTTTTGGGAAACCACACTCCGGCGATCGCCCTTCCCGAACAGTTTGGTTACGAATTGCAACTGATTGACGATCGCACAGGTGCGATCGCTGATAATGCAGGTGCAGAGCATTTTTCTCCTACACTGCTGCAAATTTTCATTCGCGGCAATTGCTTCCGAGGCAGTGCTGGTTTGACCCAAGCAGCTCAAGATTTGTTTAAGAAATTATTAAAGACGGGAGAACTGCAAGCTGTGCTAATTTACGGAAGTCCCTACGTTTTAGAGCAATTTTTGCCGCACTTGCCTCCCAGTATTCCTTATGTATTTTGTTTCGGGCAGATGCCGGTAGCGCAATCTCTCGCTCTAGAAGTGCTGTTTGGACTTGACGCCACCGGCAATGCTTGAACTGCCGGACTCCTAAATCTTTCTTTTGCTGCGGCGTCAGGACTTAAATTTATCAACCCGGTTTCTCGCAAGAAATAATTTTGCCTTTGGCGGCGAAGCATCCAGAAACCGGGAATCGGGCGCGGGTTCCTACATTCAGAATTGAGCTTTGCAGCAGATGGGCCTGCTAGCGCGGAAAAGTTGCGGCCAAAATCCCAAGACAAATCCCATCACTTACTAATCGTTCCTATAATTTTTTAAAATTGACGGCAGTGAATTGTATACCTGTATACTGACAAAATTTTAATTACATATCCGGAATTTTGCATTATATTATTACCAGGGCCATAATTTTTTTTTTACTAAAACCTTGAGGGCGCATTATGATTCAGTCCACTATCAAAATCCAATACTCTTTAGATGTCATCCAGGATGAAGCCCGCCACCTCGTGAACGAGGGCGTGCTGAGCCGACAACAGCCTATCTACACGCTCTGTCAGTTCATCCCACCCCGAGAATGGGCTTGCGTGGAGTGCGAGTTAGAAAAATGCGACTTCTTGCTGCGCGATCGCATTGCCGACCTGATCGGTTCTGAAAACTGGGACAATGACTAAAGTTTGGTTCTCTTAAATAAGTTTGCAAGTCAGTTTCCAAGTCAACTCCGGCTGTGTTAAAGAATCTTGATTCTTTAATCCTGGAAATTTTCGGCGCGCAAATTTTCCAATTCGGCCCTCAGCGCTGCCATGTGTGCAGTTAATTCTTGAATCTCTAGCTTTACGTCAGGCTGTACAGCCGACTCGGGAGGAGCATCAGTCGCTGCATCCGATTGTTTGGGCGAGACAGATTCGCTCTCTGCATTCTCCCGATCGATCGGTTGAGAGAAAATAGTATCTACAAAATTCCGCGCTTCTCGATCGGTCATTTCTCCTTTTTCCAGCAGCTCGTCCGCGAGCAGGCCCAAATCTGACTTCAGTTTGTCAAGATTTTCTTCTCGCTTTAAGGGATCTTGCAAGGTCTCAATTAAAAAGGAAGTTGCACCTAAAGTCAGGTGAAATCCTGTTTGCAGCATTTGAGGCAGCTTGTCGAGATTCATCTAAAAATGCCGCTAGAACGTTTTTATGAGTTTTTGGTTCGCCAGTTGCTCCCAAGTCGGCGTGTAAGGCCGCTTCTTAGCGGGAAGATGCGAAGTTGTCGCTCGCGATCGCCCCGACTTAGGAAAGATCAGCTTTTGGGGGGACGCTTTTCTGTTGTTCCAATACTAATGGTATCATTACTTCGTAAATTTATAAATGTCAAGTGTAAACTTTTGTAACTAGGAATCGAGACCTCCCCACTGGAAGGGTCAGTCTATTTTAGATTTTAGATTTTAGATTTTAGATTGAACAGGACTTAGGCACTGCGACTAAAAAAACCCGGTGGCTGAGCACCCGTGCGTAAGTCGTGTTCAATCCAGTTAAGGATAAAGCGCCTCACCGGTGGAGGGGTCAAATATAAATAGTCGATCGAAGTCAAGCTGTACCGTCAGGCGATCGCCGGATCGCAAGCGAACACTCGCAGGTACTTGCACCTGTACAGTAGTTTCCGCGCTCAACAAAGGCAAACTCGCCCGGATTAAAGTTTCTCGCCCCAGAGGTTCCACTACTTTTACCTCTACATCGAGAGGAACTTTTTCAAAAGCCCAAACATCGGTTTTCAAATCATCATCTTCTGCTGTTTGTGGCGTAAAGATTTCTATATTTTCTGGACGGATGCCCAAATCAAATCCTTGTCCTTCTCTCGGCTGCAATTTTTTCTGAATCGAGACTGGACAGGCTAAAGCTTGATTTCCTACTTGAAAGGATTCGTTAGTATAAATTACAGGCAAAATGTTCATGGCCGGATTGCCTAAAAATGTGGCAACCATGCGGTTAGCTGGTTTGGCATAAATGCTTTGCGGGTCTCCAATTTGTTGAATTTTCCCCTTATTTAAGACTACAATCTTATCAGCTAAAGTCATCGCTTCCACTTGGTCGTGGGTGACGTAAACTGTGGTAATTCCCAGCCGTTGATGCAGTTGTTTGAGTTCTGCTCTAGTGTCGTCTCGCAGTTGAGCATCGAGGTTAGAAAGCGGTTCATCTAAAAGAAATACTTTAGGTTCGCGGGCGATCGCCCTTCCCAGTGCTACCCGCTGCTGCTGTCCGCCTGATAGCTGTTTGGGCTTACGCTTGAGGAGGTGGTCGATCGAGAGCGATCGGGCTACTGTTTCGACTCGTTCTTGAATTTTAGTCGGGTCAACATTCCGCATCCGCAATCCAAATGCCAAGTTTTCTGCGACAGTCATGTGCGGGTAAAGCGCGTAATTTTGAAACACCATGGCTACATCGCGCTGTCTCGCCGGAATATTGTTAACTAAACTATCTCCGATGTAAAGATTGCCGGAAGTTGCGGTTTCTAAACCTGCAATTGTCCGCATAATTGTCGATTTCCCGCAGCCGGACGGCCCGACTAATACCCAAAATTCCCCGTCCGGGATTTTGAAGCTGATGTTTTCGATCGCGGTGACGTTTTGGTAGCGTCGGGTAATATTTTCTAAGCGAACATTTGCCATTTGTTAGTAGTTATTGGTTACTAGTTATTGGTTGTTGATTTTTAGTTTTTGTCTTCAGAAAGCTTGGTTAATTCTAAAACTGTGCGGTCTAATTCTTCAACTATAGGCGTTAACTCAGCTTGGCGGAATGCTTCTACTAAAGAACGATAATACCAGAGAGAACCGTCTTTGCCGCCTTTGAAGCGTTCCCAAACAAGGTCGCCCAATTGACGGGAATCTTTCAGGATCGATCGAACATTATAAAGTTTATCAGCAGCCGAGACTAATCTCACTGAGCCTGAAGCTGTAGAAATGCGATCGATATAAGCTTGTTTTCGCTGTCGCCAAGGGGGTTTCGGCGTCTCGTCACTGTCGGTACAGCCGTCTACAATCGCTGTGACGGTATCGCCAAAGCGGCGGCGGATGGCTTCGCGGGTGGTGGGGCCGCCTCGATCTTCGATCGCATCGTGAAGCAAAGCTGCGATCGCCTCATCTTCATTTGCCCCATATTCTAAAGCTATACTAGCAGTACCCAACAAATGGGCAATGTAGGGAACGCCGGAACCTTTGCGAACTTGGGTAGCGTGCAATTCAGCGGCATAGGTGAGGGCTTCAGAAAAACGGTTTGAGAGAATCATGAAAGTCACCTTTCTCAATTGCTATGATATATAAATTGTCGGGCTAAGTTGAAAAGACAAAATCTACCAATTTCCATAAGATCGTAAAGATGCGATCGAGAGCGATCGCTTGTACAATTATAATCGTTAAAGAGAGGTTGCGAGCATGACAGCTACTATAATTATACCCAAAAATGCCGACCAAAACTCAGAACCAGAATCACATCCAAAATTAGAAAAGATACCCGAAATTAACCCAGAATCTGAGCAAGAAAAAGTCATATCTCTGGAAGAGTTTTTAGTCAAGCCTGCTGATAGAATGGAATGGGTTGACGGCAACTTAGTGGAGAAAACAGGAATGACATTCAAGCACGGTCTCGCTCAATCTAAATTATCGAGCTACTGGAGAAATTACAAAAATTCCAGCGGACAGGGAGGAGAAGTTGTTACAGAAGTCCTTTGCCGCACTAACAAACAGGGCCGCCGTCCCGATGTTGCTTACATTACTCCTGAACTGCTGCCAGAATCAGGCAATTTTACAGCATTTTCCCAAAGTTTTCCTTTGATAGCGGAAGTTGCTTCCCCCGAAGATAGCGGCGAAGAGTTATTTGCGAAAGCTCAGGAATATTTGGAATCGGGATGTTTAGAAGTTTGGTTGCTGTTTCCTGAAGCTAGATTAATATTTGTCCATGCGGGACAACGCTGGCGGTTGTTTAATGCCGATGAAGTTGTTAACACTCAAAGTGTGCTTGCAGGTTTTAGCGTAGCTGTGAGTGAATTGTTGGCTTGAGGAATTTGTTAAAGTAATTTATCCAAATAAAATCATAAAAAGAAAAAGTAAAGGTAAAAAACTTTAGCTTAATACTGGGTTTAATGAGAAGGTGGGAGCGAGCAAATCTAGTTTAAAATCGCTCTACAGGTAACTTTGAAATATTGATAAATTCGATCGCGCTCTAAATCTAACGTTCCGCTTTTGCAAATCAACGTCAAAGGCGTTTTTCTGGATTTGAAAGAGGTAGCAACTCGGCTTCATGATAATGGACTGGCAATCAATTTTTCTTAGTCCGTTACCCGTTTGATTTTGCCGACTTATGCCGTTTACTCAGCAACCAAAGCAGCGGTATAGTTTTTAAAATGGGTGTTTGCAAAACAGGTCGGAGTGCGGGGCATCACAGTTAATTATTTTTCTCCATAAATTACAAATACTGACTTGTTTCTAGATTGTAAAGTGGTTTAATACCCTAACCACTATAATTAAGGTATGTCTAACAGTGGTATGTGTCCAGGCCCCAGCCAGATTTATTACGTTTGGCGTCACTCAAGAAGAGAAAGAATTACTAAAGAAATATTGCGAGCCAGAAGTGAGAAATCAAACCTGTTGTGCTAAAAAATCTGATTAGGGGACTGAGGCGTAAACTGAAAAGGACTGACCCTTTATGGTCACCAGATTCATCCCACGACTAGAAGCCCAGGGCTTTCTCTGGGATTTTCTGTAAGCGGTAGTCTTCGAGGGGAATGGGGTGTAGAGATTTTTGGTGGAATGCGATCGCCTTTAAATTTGAGCCAGAACGATCGCCCGATCTACTAAAAAAACAGTCGGCTAACAGATCAAAGCTGATAACCGCCTCCCAGCAACTCCACCAAGCAAGGGTACATCAACCAACTCAGCCATTGTTCCTCTCCCTGAAAAAGAGAAAGCGACTCGCAACTTGCTAATGCGACTGGTCGTTGGAGGTAGGAGATTAATTCTTAGCGTCGGTGGCTATTTCAGCTACCAAGTGGTGCGGAATTTGACGCTATAAAACTTGAACCGCAATGCTTTTTTAGAAGTCCAACCGAAGCCAATATTTTCCCTGTTTATTGCAGATAAAATCTGGTGCCTCTAAACCAAGTTTGGGAACTCTCAGGCCTGTAGCCTATCTTTACTGTTTTGAACGCTATGCTGTCGAAGTCCACAATTGCTGCTGCTAAAGGCTTTAGTAAGGTTCCTTTGCGAACCGGTCTGGTTGTTCCATTCATCCTGCAAATCTTCGCCGCCGTAGGATTAACAGGGTATCTGTCGCTGCGAAATGGACAAAAAGCAGTGAATGAACTAGCGACTAACTTGCAAACGGAGGTGAGTAACCGTGTCGATCAGCACCTCGACAGCTATGCCGCTGCCACCCGCTATTTGACCCAAATCAACGGCGAGCAAATTGACCTGGGATTGTTGAACTTACAGGATGCCGATCGCCTGGCTCAATTCTTTGCAAAGCAGGTAAAAACCTACAACGTTGGCTATATCCTGTACGGGTCTAAAACGGGGGACTTTATCGCATCCGGATATTACCGCGAGTCAACCATTCCGAATCACGGCAATCCTGACATTAGCCTGGTGCTACCGAAGCGGTACGGCAATCCTGATTTGTACAACTACATTACGAATGACCAAAGCAAGCCCACTAAAATGTTTGAAATCACCAAAGCGTATCAGTTCCAGAAGGAAGGTTGGTACGCCAAAGGTGTCGAAACCGGCAAGCCCGGGTGGAGCGCGATCTATCAATGGGAGACTAATAACTACCCGTTGTCGATCGCCACGAGTCGCCCCATCTATGACAATAATGGTCAGTTGATCGGCAGCGTAGGGGTGGAGCAGCGCCTTTCGCAAATTAGTGACTTTTTACGTGAAATTAAGGTTAGTCAATCCAGCAAGGTGTTCATTCTGGAGCGCAACGGATTTATCGTTGCCAGTTCTAGCGATGCGCCCGTGTTTTCAGTGACCAACGGCAAACCTCAACGACTGCGGGGCTTTGAGAGTAAGGACGCCCTAATTCAAGCCACATCCAAGTATCTCCGCGATCGCTTCGGCGATCTGAAAACGATTCAAACTATCCAGCAGCTAGACTTTCGCCTCCAGAGTGAGTGGCAGTTTGTTCAAGTAACTCCCTGGCAGGACGAATGGGGATTGGACTGGCTGGTAGTCGTCGCCATGCCCGAATCAGATTTCATGGGACGAATTAATGCCAACACAGTCAACACGATTTGGCTGTGCTTAGGCGCATTAGCACTGGCAACGGTTTTGGGTATCTACACCTCGCGCTGGATTGCTAGACCCATTTTGCTGCTCAGTCACGCATCGGAAGCGATCGCCGAAGGAAAACTCGACCAAAACGTCGAAGCCTCTGGCGTTAAAGAACTGGGTGTACTTGCTCAATCCTTTAACCGAATGGCGCAGCAGTTGCGCGATTCCTTCACCGCCCTAGAGCAAACTAACCAGCAGCTTGAACAGCGAGTTGAACAACGCACGGCAGAACTCAAGTATGCAAAGGAAGCAGCAGACAATGCCAACAAAGCAAAAAGCGAATTTCTCGCCAACATGAGCCACGAACTCCGCACTCCCCTCAACGGTATTTTGGGCTATGCTCAAATTCTCAACCGATCCAAAGCGTTGCCAGCGAAAGAACGTCATGGAGTAGAAATCATTCACCAGTGCGGTTCTCATTTGCTGACGCTGATTAACGATGTGTTGGACTTGTCCAAAATTGAAGCCGGCAAATTAGAACTCACACCTAAAGGGATTCACTTTCCCTCATTCCTCCAAGGTGTCGCTGAAATCTGTGGCATTCGTGCCGACCAAAAAGGCATTGACTTCGTTTACCAGCCCGATCCGCAGTTGCCTGAAGGGATTTTTGCTGATGAAAAACGGCTGCGTCAGGTGTTACTCAACTTGGTGGGAAATGCGATTAAATTCACCGACAAAGGTTGTGTCACGCTCAAGGTTGCCGTAGTTGAGAATCATCCCAATCTGTCCACTCACTCTTTCAAATTTCAAGTTGAGGATACGGGCGTAGGAATTGCGCCCGATCACTTGGATAAAATTTTTCAGGCTTTTGAACAAGTGGGCGATCGCCAGCGCCAAGCCGAGGGCACCGGTTTAGGACTGGCTATCAGCCAAAGGATTGTCCAACTCATGAACGGACAAATCCAAGTTAAGAGCCAACCCGAAGTCGGCAGTGAGTTCTTTTTTGAGGTGGAACTGGCGATCGCCACCGATTGGGTACAGCAAAACTCCATCACAACTGGAAAACAAATTATTGGTTACGAAGGACAACGACGCAGCATTCTTGTGGTAGACGATCGTTGGGAAAACCGAGCCGTTCTCTTCAACTTGTTAGAGCCACTAGGATTCCAAGTTAGTGAGGCCGAAAATGGACAAGCAGGATTGGAAAAAATACGACAGTCTCAACCTGACTTAGTGATTACAGACTTGGCAATGCCAGTGATGGACGGCTTTGAACTGCTCAAACAGGTTCGCAGTGCAAATGATTTGCAACACCAGAAGATCGTAGTCTCTTCTGCATCAGTGGAACAAGCCTATCGACAGATGAGTTTAGATGCAGGGGGAAATGATTTCCTGGCAAAGCCAGTGGAAGTCAGTGAATTATTTAACCTCTTAGCCACTCATTTGGAATTCGAGTGGAAATATGAATTGACAGCCTCAAACGAGTCTAGTGCATCGACTTCAACGACTGCATTAGAGAATCAAGAAGGGATGATTATTCCTTCTCCTGTAGAGTTAAAGACGTTACTAGAAATGGCACAGAAAGGCAACTTAAAACGGCTACGAGAACACACAGATCATATTGCTCACTCTCACCCTGGCTGCGCTGATTTTGCCTCACAAATTATTCAGCTTGCCAAGCAATTTAAAGCCGAAGAGATTGAAGAGTTACTACAACAACACCTCACAGAGAAGAAAGCCGATGTCTAGTCCTGAATTAATTCTGGTGGTGGATGATACCCCTGCGAACTTAGAAGTGGTTTGTGACACCTTAAGTGATGCGGGGTACGAAGTAGCAACCGCAATCAACGGCGATCGCGCTCTTAAGAGAGTCCAAGCTTATCCTCCCGATCTGATCTTGCTCGATGTTCAAATGCCAGGAATTGACGGCTTTGAAACCTGCCAACGTCTGAAGGCAGATCCCAGAACAGCCAGTATTCCCATCATTTTTATGACCGCTCTCTCCGATGCCGACAGTAAGGTGAAAGGATTTGTCCTGGGTGGTGTGGACTACATCACCAAACCCTTTCAAGAACAAGAGGTGCTAGCACGGGTGAAAACTCATTTGCAGCTACGGCAGTTAACTAAAAATCTCGAACAGCGTGTAGCTGAGCAAACGGCTGATTTAGAAGCAGCACTCACACAACTGCAACAGTCTCAGCTTCATTTAGTCCACACCGAAAAGATGTCTGCTTTGGGCAATTTAGTGGCGGGTGTCGCGCACGAGATTAATAATCCGCTTGCCTTTATTGCTGGCAATCTGAAACCCGCTCAACACTATATTAAAGACCTCTTTCAACTTATCGCTCTCTACCAAAAAGAACTCCCTTATCCGAGTGCCACGCTACAGGCAGTCGTGGAAGAAATAGACTTGGAATACTTGCAAGAGGATTTACCCAAGTTGATCGATTCGATGCAAGAAGGAGTCGAGCGCATTCGCACAATTAGCACCAGTTTAAGAACCTTCTCGCGTTCGGATTGCGATCGCCCCATTCATTACAATATCCACGACGGCATTGACAGCACGCTCTTGATTCTCAAACATCGCCTTAAAGCCAACGAATCTCGCCCGGAAATTCAAGTCATCACAGATTATGGCGATCTGCCACAGGTAGAATGCTTTGCCGGACAGTTGAATCAGGTATTTATGAATCTGCTGGCAAATGCGATCGATGCCCTTGAGGAATCAAATCAAGGACGCAGTTTTGCTCAGATCAAAGCCAACCCCAACCAGATTACTGTCAAAACCCAATTGTCGGAATCTCAGGCAGTGATCCGAATTCAGGATAATGGGATTGGGATGACGGATGCGGTGAAGCCAAAAATCTTTGAGCATCTGTTTACCACCAAAGGCGTGGGGCAAGGAACAGGGCTAGGATTGGCTATCGCCCGTCAAATCGTAGTCCAGAAACACTCTGGAACTCTAGAAGTCAACTCAACTTTAGGTCAAGGTACAGAATTTGTGATTTCAATTCCGGTAAACGCGATCGCTGTAAAAGACATTCAGGCAACGATCTGCGTTGATGCAGCATAACAAATCGTTGCAACGGCAGCAGAAACATGATTAATCGCCTCTTCAAACCCTCCAAACTATTGATATAGTAGTACGCGGTGCAAAAAACGGTAAACCATGACAGCCACAAATCTCGTCAATAAATTTGAGTACAAACCCCTATACAAACCGAATCAATTAATTTGCGGAACGGGGCAAACAGCCATTGTCAGCGGCTGGACGGTAAAAAGTGCGATCGGCAAACATTTACAAACTCAAGAATATGCTGCGATCGGACAACTGTACTCTCCTACTCGCGGCATCAACTTCTTAATTAGAAACTTGCTGTGCAATCCCCACGTCCGCTTTTTAGTAATTCTCAACGCTACCAAAGAAGACCGCAACTCCGGTGCGGCAGCGTGCTTGCTCGACTTTTTTCGCAACGGCTTTGAAACCGGCAAAAGCGATACTGGCAGAGATTGCTGGCTAATTAAATCTGCAATATTTGGCTACATCGATATTGAAATAGCAGCAGAAGCCTTAGAACTATTGCGTCATTCCATCGAATGGAAAGAAGCCAAAAACATAGCCGAGACAGTGACCTTTGTCAAGTTTTTTGCCCAAAAAGAATCTGTTGAACCTTGGGGAGAAACCGTAACTTTTCCGCTAGTCGAAATCGTCCCGACTGTACTCCCCGGTCAGAAATACGGACACAGAATCGAAGGCAAAACTATCGCCGAAACTTGGGTAAAAATTATCCACCGAATTAAGACCACCGGCACCCTGCGACCGACTGGTTACGACGGACAGTGGCAAGAATTAATCGACTTAATGGCAGTGATTACAGATGAACCTGCGGAGTTCTATTTTCCCGAACCGAATTACTTACCAATAGACCGTGATTTTCTCGAACAGTACAAACCGCAAATGCTGGAAGATGCCCCATATAACGAAGGCATTAAATATACCTACGCACAGCGGATGCGGTCGTGGTTTGGACGCGATCAAATTGAAGAAGTTATTGCCAAACTAATTAAAGAAATTGATGCGGCAAGTGCGGTAATTAGTCTGTGGGATGCAGGCGGAAATATCAACAGAAGACCTGACGGTTCCTCCGACCACCAGCACAGCGGCAGTCCTTGTTTAAATCACATTTGGGTGCGAGTTGTGGACGACGAAATATCGCTAACTGCAACTCTCCGCAGTAACGATATGTTTGCGGCTTGGCCGGCAAATGCAATGGGTTTGCGGGCTTTGCAGCAGCATATTCGAGATGAAATTGCGAGGCGTTCCGATTATAATTTGACAATGGGCCCGTTGATAACGCTGAGCCAATCCGCTCACTTGTATGACGATACCTTTGAAAATGCCGATCGACTAATTCAAACCCAATATGCTAAAATCTGCGAAGATCGAGACTTTTTCGATGCAGCGGGGAATTTTTTAGTTGAAGTAGCCGACAATCAAATAGTTGTCACGCAAACCACCCCCGGCAGCGGCGAAGTTGTCACCTGTTATTCTGGAAAAAACCCTCTCAAGTTAGTGCGAGAAATTTGTGCGGCTTCCCCTGCCATCAAAGGCGAGCATATTGGTTATTTGGGAATAGAATTGCAAAAGGCGGCCCAGTGTCTGAAAACAAGCAACCAATACATCCAGGATAGACGATGAATCTAGAAGAAGAGAGACCGAGTTGGGACGAATATTTCTTAATGTTAGCAAAATTGGCTGCTACTCGATCGACTTGTCTTGCTTTTCCTGTAGGCGCAGTGATAACTAAAAACAGGCAAGTTTTAGCAACGGGTTACAACGGTTCGCCGTCAGGTTCGGCACACTGTACAACCCAAGGCTTCTGCTATCCTGGTTTGAGTAGTTGCGACGCCAGTAAAATTTTGCCATCAAGGGCGGTTCACGCTGAAGCAAATGCGATCGCCAAAGCCGCAAAACATGGTATATCTACTGCTGGATCTACCATTTACGTCACCCTAGAACCCTGCATTTATTGTTTGAAATTAGTCATTGCTGCTGGTATTCGAGAAGTGTTTTACGAAACAACTTTTAACAGCGGAGAAAAAGCTGCTTTGAGAGATACTTTTATCAGTGAAGGTATTGTTGAACTTAAACAAATTAAGCTATCTGAAGATACAGCAAAAAAGGCTGCTCTATTTTTGTTGAATCCTACTTCTGTACTCAAAGATACTGTAACAGGAATTGTAGACCCAGGCCAACAATAAAACCTAACCTCCCCAACCTCTCTGTTTGCAGCAGAGGGGTTGGGGAGAAGTTTTTACCGCTTCAAAGCTAGCTGTGAGACGGGCATTTTCTCAAGCTCTTTCTTGTCCTCTGGAACGCTTCAGGATGCTGATGACTTCTCCTGGGTTGCGAGTTGGTGTCAACTTGCTCCACGATTCGACTTCGGCTATCCCCAAACTGTGCAAGCGGTGAATGATGCCCTTAACCCATTTGGGCTCGCCGAGCAAAATCATGCGGTTGGCAGGCTTGCCGGAAATCGTTAAAGCGTCGGCGACAAGGCTAGCAGGGGAAGGATCGGCTGGTGCAGGTAATTTCTCTGATATAGGGAACGACGCCCAAGTATTCTGTAGTCAACCGGGGCCAAATTGCTGTGGATTTGCCGAATACTGAGGTGGGAGTAGATGCAACTCAGTTATACCCGGAAGGGATGGTGCGATCTGTGGGAGTAAGTCAATTGCAGCCGGGAACGGCAAGAATAGTGGTGAATTTGGCTCCCGGAATGGCCATCAGGGCCGATCGAACTCAATTCCAAAAAATTGGCGCCGACAATCGCTGGCTGTTGGTTCCGTCGATCGAACCCAGAGGCCCGGAAACTGCCGAAACTCAAGCCCCACCGACGACAGCTCCGAACTCAACTGCGGAGGGACTGCCGCCAGCACCCGCGCCGCCTGCGGTGGCAAATTTCGAGCCAAATCCGACGCCAACGCCCACTCCAAACGACCATATCCGATTGACCACACCCATTCGTTGCCAAGCAATTAATTTTCACCAACTCTCAACCCGTTTCAATTCGGTCAACTTCCCAGATAATTAGGAAAATAGAAACGATCTCTAGGCAAGCTGCTGGAGCTAGGGATCGTCGGCCGATCGGTAGCACGGCTGGCGTAGCAGCAGCCGCCGTTTCGGTTTTGACTGGCGGGGCTAGCCTTGGGGGAATCTTACTCGGTACTGGCGCTGGCGCTGGCGTCAAGCTGTGGTGTAGTTACCTTTATCTTACGGTTTCCCTTCTTTTTTGATACCGCATCTCACATAGGCCGTAACGTATAAAATGAAACCAAATAAAACTAGGCGAAGACGAGGAGTTGTACTAAGCTGATACGCAGCTAGATTGTATAATATAAATATAAAATAAGCGCTCATTAGTTAGAATGTATGCCAGCCAAAA
>NZ_JAUBSF010000032.1:0-59416 GCF_036704615.1 Microcoleus sp. K4-B3 | reverse complement strand
ATTTTTGGCTGGCATACTTCTGGCTTTTCTGTGACTTGTGATTTATTATTATACCAGTTTTAATGCGAAACAGCTTATAGAGTAAATGTAACTTATGAGCTTTCTGAGGATATTTGTGAAATCCTTAAAAAGAAAGAAGAGTATAAAATAATATATAATCCAGAGAATAAAATAAGATATAATCCAGAGAATATGGAGGTATTACCGTATGACACTCTAAAGGATTTTGAAAACGAAGTTAAGAAATATCTGAACATGCTCGACGATGAGAATTATAAATAAGGGCTAAAAAAAGGTAAGAAGAATATGCAATTAAAAATTGAAAAACTATTAAAAATTAATGATATCTACTCAATAAAGAAAAAGCTAAAATAACTCAAAGAATCCTATTTAATGTGACATCACTGTGTTCTCAATACCAACTTAAGTTTACAAGGGTTGTGGGATAAAATCATCGTCTTTACCCGCCATAATAGTAATAGCAGGCTTCTTGCAAAAGTGCCATTAATTGTCAGAAAATCAAAGAGAATTTATTGTTTCATAGTTTATACTTATCTTAAGTCTTTGCTAAAAGTTTAAGTAACTTTTTTGCTGGTAAGCCTGTAAGATGGCATATAGAAAGAACTAGAGATAGTGTTAGTATTAGGGTAATAGTAGAACCTGATGGGAGAGGAATCATTGTATTGACTAAGTGAGAAACCCGGTTCTTTTTCTCAAGTGACTTGGCTCATAATGTGCGATAATTCACCAAAATTTTAAATAACCAAAAATGGTGAATAACGGGACTAACCAAACCCCTAAGCAAAATTCAGCTAATTGTGGCAGTATTGATGAATCAGAAAGAGCTTTTGCTGCAACCGAAAGAGCGATTGCTGAATTTCTGGAAAGAGAGGGAAAGAATGTTAAAGCCTTGGTAGAAAAAACCGATGGAGGTAGAAATCCCGATGCTGAGGTAGATGGAAAATTCACTGAATTCAAAAGTCTAGATGCCGGTGCTACAAGCGCGACAGTAAAAAATCAGATCAACAACTCGATTAGACGAGGGGGACAAGCTAGGGATATAATTATAGATGCTAGGGTGTCTGGGTTGATAGAGGCTGAGGCTGAACGAGGTTTGCAGAGGGCGAAAAATATTACACGCGGAAAAATTGATAGCGTCCGAATTATTGGCGATATCTATGACATCACTTTTACTGAGTTTCAATAAAGGAGGTTTTTATGTCTCGCACACTAGATATTTTTGTAGACTTTCCACAGGACATCGAACATTTAATCAAAGAATTAGAGTTTATATTGGCTCTTAAATTAGAGCTGGTTTCTGATGGCATTGACAACTGGTATGAGTTTCGTAACTCAACAATCACTCTTACAGTAGGAAAGCATGATTTTGAAAATGATAAAGAGCTCACATTTGAAGAATACCCTTACAACCTATCAATCAGAGCGCTGAACATCTCGAATGAACTTGAGAGGCAAAAGTGGTGTGATGATTTTGCTAGTTATGTTTTCCAAAAGTTGAAAGCTACAGAAAGGTATCGTTTAATGCTGGTGGATGACCTACAAGTGCAGTTAGAGGAGTTTGCCCCCGTCGTGAAGGTTTGATCGAACATCATACAGGCAAGTTCTGAAACCGATTTGTAAAAACGAGGAAATGACTATGGTCACTGCTACTGCCGCACAGAAGCATTTTACTCTAGAAGAGTTCATGGCTCATCCCCCCGACCAGATGGAATGGGTGGACGGACAACTCGTGGAGAAAAATGGAGCCACGCTCAAGCATGGTAAAATTCAATCAAGCCTGGGTTGTGCTTGGGCAAATTACATGATTTCCAGCAAACAAGGAGGAGAAGTTTATATTTCACCACCTTGCCGCACTAACCAACAAATTCGCCGCCCCGATGTCGCTTATCTTACACCCGAATTAGTTGCACAATTTGGCAATCTTGCCACTTTACCCCAAAGTTTCCCTTTAATTGCCGAAATAGTTTCACCCACCGATATCGCTGAAGATGTATTTCTCAAAGCACAGGAATATTTAGAATCAAGCTGTCAGGAAGTCTGGTTAGTTTTTCCCGAAAGTCGTTTAATATTCGTGATGACTCAAAATCCAATATTGACATTTCGATCGGGCGATACCGCCAGCACCCAACAAATCCTGACAGGTTTTAGCATTGATGTCGATCGATTGCTAGCTTAAACTAAATTCTACAACCTTTCATTTAGCAGCACGCGACACAAAACTCTCCTCTACCCGTTGCACCAGTTCTTAAATCAAATTGCTACAATATTCTTAAGACTTCCCCAGTCCGCCTTCGCGGACTTCGTTTGTAGAGCATTGGAATTATATTCGGTGGTATTGAATTAATATCCCACCATTATCGGAGCAAACCGCCATGTCAGACGACTTTTCCTTAGACGAGCTTTTAAATAGAAGTTACTACGCCTTCAAAGATGCAGAAAATCAAGTGGGACAGTGCAATGTTTTAGTCATCGGCAAAACCGGAGTCGGCAAAAGTACCCTGATCAATTCCGTTTTTCGCCAACGCTTAGCAGAAACCGGAGTCGGCCGCCCCATAACTCAAGGCATTCGCCAATATACAAAACCGAATTGCCCAATTACAGTCTACGATACTCCCGGACTCGAACTCAACGCCGAACAAATTAAAGTTATTCAATTAAACGTTGCTAAACTAATTGAAGACCAAAGACTCCTGCACCCTAAAGAACACATTCACGTCATTTGGTACTGCATCAATCACAGCGCCAATAGAATAGAATCTGTGGAGGAAAGCTGGCTAAAAGAAATGGAAGTCAAAGATGTACCAGTGATTTTAGTGCTGACTCAGACGACATCTAAAAAGCCGAGCGAATTTTTCAAGCAACTGGAACACATGAATTTACCAGTCAGTCAAATTATCCCCGTCATGGCTGAACCGGAAGAAATAGATGAGGATTATACAGTAAAATCTCACGGTTTAGATAAGTTGGTAGATGCAACTTTTCAACTGCTGCCCGAAGTAGCTAAAAAAGCTTTTGTTAAAGAACAAATTGCCAACATAGCGCTCAAATCAGATATGGCATTTAAGTATCTAAGTGCTTATGTTGCAGGTTCTGCCATTGTCGGTGCGACTCCTGTACCGTTTGCTGATGCGCCGATTTTGATGACGATGCAAACGGCAATGATTGCTAATATTACAGTGATTTTTGGAATGCCCTTTGATAAGGGGTTTATTTCGGCGATGCTGTCGGCAATTAGCGGTGCTGGCGGGGTGACTGCTGTTGGCAGAAGTATTGTTACTAATTTGATTAAAATGATTCCTGGTGCGGGTACTGTTGTCGGCGGTGCAATCTCCGGTGCAACGGCAGCAACTCTCACGCTTGCCCTCGGTTTGGCTTACATTGAAGTGCTTAAAGCTTATATGAAAGCTCAAGTTAATGGGGAACAACTTTCTTTGCAGCAGTTAACCAAGATGTTTGTGGAAATGTACAAGGATTATGCTAGTTCTGGGCGTAAAACTTTGAAGGATGAGCAACAGAATCAACCTAAACCTCCCAATCAAATTGAGATTGATTAAATTGGGCATGGGGCATAGGGCATGGGGCATAGGGCATAGGGCATAGGTTATTTGTTAGTTCCAATTACCAATTCCCAATTACTACCAATTGATTGCTACAATATCAGTGAATTCTGCAAAAGGGAGTAAATGGCTATGGTAATGGCTGCCGTTTTATCAGAAAATGTTTCTCTAGAAGACTTTATGGCTAATCCCCCCGAGTGCATGGAATGGGTGGAGGGGCAAATCGCGGAGAAAAATGGCATGACAGTAAAACACAGTCGAATTCAATCTAGACTAGATCGTTCTTGGGGAAATTACAAAGATTCTAGCGGACAGGGAGGCGAAGTTTATGTCGAAGTTCCTTGTCGTACTGACAGGCGAGTGCGCCGTGCTGATGTAGCTTATCTGACTCCTGAACTTGTGGCTCAATTTGGCGATGTTCCTACTTTGCCTCAAAGTCCGCCGTTAATTGCTGAAATAGTTTCTCCTATTGATAGTGCAGAAGAGATTTTTCTTAAAGCACAAGAGTATTTAGATTCGGGTTGTCTGGAAGTTTGGATAGTTTTTCCAGAAAGTCGCTGGATATTGATCGTGACTCAAACTCAAAAGTTAAGCTTTAATCAGGGTTCTACCGTCAGCACTCAGTTAGTGCTGACGGGTTTTAGTGTTGCTGTTGAGGAATTGTTGGCTTGAAGGCAAAAATTAGTTACGTATAAGTGCTTTCTGGCAGAGTTCGCCCGCGATCCTCGTGATAATTTGTGAAACAGTCCTTGACAAAATGCAGATCGCTCGCCCCAGGCAATTAATAAAAATTTTTAGCAATAAAAAGTGCAGTTGTAAATTTGCACAAAATCACCAACAGCGGTAAAATACTCATTGCTTTGTTTGCAAATCTAGCGTAAATTCCAATTGGGAATTAAAACGAATAATTGAAATATGTCTAAGACTTACACTGTTGAATTGATCCACCAAGGCTCTACCTATACGGTTGAAGTGCCGGAAAATCAACAAATTTTGCGGGCGGCCAATGCTGCGGGCATTGATCTGCCGAACTCTTGCAATGCGGGGGTTTGTACTACTTGCGCTGCTAAAGTTATTGAGGGTGAAGTTGAGCAAGTTGATTGCATGGGCGTTAGTCCCGAACTTCAGGCAGAAGGTTATGTGTTGCTGTGCATTGCTTATCCCCGATCGAACTTGAAGATAGAAACCGAAAAAGAAGACATTGTGTACCATCGCCAGTTCGGTAAATCCTAGGACTAAGCTAAAATTTACCTAAGTACCGATCGCAGTAAAACCACTATGGATCGCCCGATGACTACCCATTTCATTTCCGCAGAAGTTGACCTCCACGATACCGCCGAAGAATTGCACTCGGCTATTGAAATTGAACTGCAAAAGCACGGGGAACCCCTGCGGTGGGCAGTCACAGACGTGGATGTCGATCGGCAAAAGGCTGTGGTAGAAGGCTACGTGCTCGTGGAAGCATCCCCCGCAACAGTGTGAACCGGCGCCCTTTAACAGTGGTTTTGATAGTCCCCACAGGCGTTGGAGCCTCGATTGGTGGGTTTGCAGGAGATGCGCTGCCCGTTGCTAGGGCGATCGCCCAAATTTCAGATACCCTGATCACTCACCCCAACGTCCTCAACGGCGCTCAACTTTATTGGCCGATACCTAACGCTCTCTACGTTGAAGGTTACGCCCTTGACAAATTTGCTGCCGGATGCTGGGGCTTACAACAGGTACATCAAAATCGCATCGGCTTAATCCTAGATTCCGCGATCGAACCAGACTTGCAGTTGCGGCACTTGCAAGCCGTTGATGCTGCTAGAGCCACATTAGGTTTGAATATAACGGATTGCATTTTAACCGATCGCCCCCTGCAAGTAGAATTGCGTATTTCTGAATCAGGGGCATCCTGGGGGACGATCGGCAATCCAGACAGTTTATTGCGCGCTGCAGAAAAATTGATCGAACAAGCAAGAGTAGAGGCGATCGCAGTTGTAGCCAGATTTCCCGACGATGAAGGCAGCCTTGCCCTCGAAAACTACCGCCGCGGCAAAGGAGTTGACCCCCTCGCCGGCGCGGAAGCTGTCATCAGCCACCTCATCGTCAGGACGTTTAAAATCCCCTGCGCCCACGCCCCCGCGCTGTCTGCGCTTCCCCTCGATCCGCACCTGTCCCCGCGATCGGCTGCTGAGGAAATCGGCTATACTTTCCTACCTTGCGTCCTTGCCGGCCTCAGCAAAGCTCCCCAATTTGTCACTCCTGCTGTGGGACACGCATCTTGCCTGTCGCAGGTATTGGGCGGGCATCTGGCCCGCACGCAGGTATTGGGCGGGCCAGATGCCCGCCCCACAAGAGAGAAATTCTATGCAAACAGGCGAGATTTCGAGTCCCAGGATTTGTGGGCCGATCGAGTCGATGCGGTGGTGATACCCGCCACAGCCTGCGGCGGCAGTGCTATTCTGAGTTTGAGCGGGCGATCGTCCGTACAAATCATCGCTGTGGGCGACAACAAAACCCAGATGCAGGCGACTCCAGAAAAACTCGGAATCAAAGCTTTGCAGGTAAACTCATATTTAGAGGCGATCGGAGTTTTGGTCGCTTTGCGAGCGGGCATTAGTCCAGTTTCCTTGGGTGCAGACATCTCCTCCCTGCGTTGTTTGTCTGACTCAACAAAACAAATCTAAAATCTCAAACCTCAAATCTAAAAGTGATTAAGTGGCAGAAAAACTTCCCGGAAATCCTGAAATTGAACCCTTGACGCGCACCCAAGTTTTAGTAGCAATGGGCGTGACAGCAATTATGTTGCTGGCGGTAGCTAAATTGTGGTTGCTATTTGGATCGGTATCGCTTTTGCCAGTCAAATTGATAGGAATGGACTTGCTCAAAGGATGTGCGCTCGGACTGGCAATTACAGGCGGCAGTGCGATCGTTTATCACCTCTGGCCCGGTTATCGCCGGAGTGCGGATGTGTACTTGGAAGTAGTGCTCAAACCTTTGTTTTGGCCTGATTTAATTTGGCTGGGACTGCTGCCGGGACTTAGCGAAGAATTGCTATTTCGAGGCGTGATGCTGTCTGCTTTGGGATTGAATGTTACCGGTTTAGTTTTATCGAGTTTTTGTTTCGGCATTCTGCACTTGGGAGGCATGGATCAGTGGCCTTATGCTGTTTGGGCAACGGCTGTCGGATTGCTGTTGGGTTACAGCGTTTTAGCTACTGGGAATTTGTTAGTGCCAATTACGGCTCATATCTGCACGAATTTGATTTCTAGCTGTGTTTGGAAGTGGGAAAATCATGCGGTGAAGCGGTAGGATAGATGGATATCGACCATAAACCGGGCGATTGAAATTGCTAACAACGCGATCGCACAGTCAAAGTCCGATCGTTTTTTCGCTTGGCTGCAACATAATGGTGAGGTATTTGCCTGACACATAGCAAGTTCGATGCTCTGTTTGGACTCACAATTTGTTCAAGTCCCGATAATAGCAATTATGAAAAATATTCCTACAGTCATGAGGTTGGATTGCACTTCGTTCCACCCAACCTACTTTTGTTGTTGTTGCAGAATTTTTCAGAATTGCTATAAGAGGATGGAGATTAATTGAGCAATAGGAATCCTACACCAGAATAATCCCGGTGTTTTTAGAGCTGGGAATGTCAAGCAGGTTTCGCCTCGATCACACTTACTGGCCCTTTTGTTTCTATCATATTAGTCACTTTAAACCCTGCGGAAGAAAGTAAATTATAAAATTCATCCTTTGTCCGCATAAAAGTACCCCCCAGAATGAACAAAGTTAAGCTACCCATGCCAATAAATGGCGACATTTTGCCTTCAGGCAACATAAAATCAACAATCATCAGCCGATCTTTAGCTGTCATAGCTTGATAGCAATTTTTAAGAATTGTAATAGCATGAGCATCGTCCCAATTGAGAAGGACACGAGAGAGTAAGTAAAGATCGCCAGTAGGGGGAACCGCCTCAAAAAAGCTGCCTCCAACTATTTGACACCTATCTGCAACTCCAGCCACTTCCAAAACCGGATTTGCATCGACAACAACATCTTCGCGATCGAACAAAATAGCTTGTAGCTTGGGATTCGCATTCAGAATCACAGCCGTTAGAGTTCCAATTCCCCCTCCAACATCCACAAGTGTCTTAACGTCTGAAAAATCATAAGCTTCAAGCACCGGAAGCAGCCACTCCCTTGTTGTCTCCTTCATCCACTCATTAAAATTTACTGCAGCATCAGAATTCTGCTTCAAATAGCTATAAAAATTAGTCTTAAAAGTA
This sequence comes from Microcoleus sp. K4-B3, assembly GCF_036704615.1. Taxonomy (NCBI): domain Bacteria; kingdom Bacillati; phylum Cyanobacteriota; class Cyanophyceae; order Oscillatoriales; family Microcoleaceae; genus Microcoleus; species Microcoleus sp. K4-B3. The sequence goes on along the minus strand of NZ_JAUBSF010000032.1, from coordinate 51,564 downwards.
TGTTCAAATGGAGTTTCTCCAGTCTTTATACCGTAGAGTAAATTCCCCCATCCCTGATATAGTTCATCACCCATTGCCATCACTGTACCTCGTAAAGAATCAGAAGTACCAGTTATAAGATGTTTTCCCAGAGAATTTAAGCAAAACTTTTCATTATCTTCCAGAGAAAATACACCAACGCTTACTAGCATACGCATCAGGTGATAAATACCCTGAGAATTTACACCAGCAGCTTTCCCCAGTTCATCAGCAGTCTTAGAACCATCATTCAGAATATCTGCAATTTCTAGTTTTGCCGCTACAAAAAGAGCCTGGGATATTTTAAACCCGTACATCATTTCTAGTAGCAATGACGATGAGTTTTCGTCTTCTGGTTGTGCATTCTCTGTATATAAAGTCATGAATTCTCCTTAAAAAATCATCTATTTAAAAATTGCAGAGGTAAGTAGTTGGGCTTCAGCCCTCTTAAAAAGTACGTAGTTGGGCTTCAGCCCTCTTAATGCGCCCAAGCGGTACGTACAGAGGTAAGTAGTTGGGCTTCAGCCCTCTTAAAAAGTACAGAGGTAAGTAGTTGGGCTTCAGCCCTCTTAAAAAGTAAGTAGTTGGGCTTCAACCCTCTTAAAAAGTACGTAGTTGGGCTTGAGCCCTCTTAATGCGCCCAAGCGGTAAGTACCTTAATCATCCCATCCTTTTCCACAATCTCTTACCGGATATTCTACCCATGCACTTCTTAGCCACTCTCTTCCATGATACTCTAAATACGAATGTAAGCTACTCGCTGACCAATCATAAGGAGATTTTGCCCAGCCATGTTTGACAGGATTGTAATGGATATAATTAATGGTTGTATAATAATGTCTTTCCGAACGAATAGCGCGATCGCTAAACGAATGCCACACTTTACCTGTAAGATTCTCCTCAAGATTCCATTGTCGAGCTAATGGGCCGTGAATGGAACGAAAGAGTACACTTAAGTGTGACATATTAATATGATGCACTAAGAGATGATAATGATTTGGTAAAACTACCCAAGCATTAATTTCTATACCATCTGAAATAAACCTATCAAAAATTATATCTAAAAGTTGCTGACGGCGTTCCTGAGTATTAATGCGAGATTTATGCTCAAAACAACTAACTGTAAGATGGTAAAATTCAGAATCTTGCACTGGATGAGGTGGAGAATGAGCAGGATATCCCTTAGCCAACCTTTGATTGACAAGTTGCACCCGTTCTTCGAGTGTCAATTTACGATATTCATACATAAAGGTAAGTAGTTGGGCTTCAGCCCTCTTTAAAAGTAAGTAGTTGGGCTTCAGCCCTCTTTAAAAGTAAGTAGTTGGGCTTCAGCCATAAGAGGGCTGAAGCCCAACTACGTACCTAATCAAGATATACTCTAAGTTGTTCAGCCATAACCTGAACATGAGGAGGGTAATTCATAGTAATATGATTTCCCGGCACTTCTCGAACCTCTACTCCTCCTGTAGCAACCTCAATCCAGGGCAATTCTGGATTTTTGGCATTAACTTCATTTTGCTCTGTAGCACGGAAAAATATAATTCGACCTCCATAAGTTTGAGGGATGTAATTTAGCATCGCTTGGGCGTGTACTTTAAACAGATGAAGAAACTGGCGAATCTGAGGTAATCCAAAATCGGGAGGAACTACCCTATTAGCGATCTTTACCTGCTCCAAAAAATAGAGAAGTTGCTCATCAGGCTCTAGTTTTTGAAGGACATCCATAGAAAGAGATAGATTGAACCCAACACCTAATAAATATAGCAAAATTGCTGTATCATCTTCCGTTTCTAAAACAGGCATTTGACCTGGACCAGGAGTATCTATTAAAGTTAGCAGTGCTATCTTTTCACCTTGGGCATTGAGTTGCTGTGCCATCTCAAAAGCAACAGTGCCTCCAAAGGAAGAACCACCCAAAAAATAGGGGCCTTCAGGTTGTTGAACTCGCACTGCTTCAATATAGCGAGCAGCCATTTCCTCAACTTTAGTAAAAGACTCAGTTTCCCCATCTGAGACGTGCGCTTGTATTCCAAAAATAGGCCGATCAGAACCTAGATAACGTGCTAAATCCCGATAAATGTAAACGTGACCGCCTACCGGATGAACTAAGAACAAAGGTTGTTTAAAACTACCGCGCTGAATTTCTACTAATAAAGATTCAGAAGCTGGCTGGAGTAGCTGGTTAGTATTATCCGATAAGTCGGAATTGTCTTTAATTAATGCCGCCAAAGCTGCAATAGTCGATGATTGCAATAGGCTATGGGGAGACAAGGATTTTTGCAGTGTTTCGTTTAATTTAGTTATTAGTTGAACGGCTAATAAGGAATCTCCGCCTAAATCAAAAAAATCATCATGAATCCCTACTTGCTCGATACCGAGAAATTCTTGCCAGATACTAGCCATAGTTTGCTCAATCTCATCTCTAGGAGCAATATAGGTATTGTCTAAATTCGGTCTAGAGTGGTGTGGTGTTGAATCGACTGGTTGGGAATTTTCATCTGGTAAAGATGCAATTTTAATCGGTTGCTCGATTCCTGGTGCTTCAATCCAATAACGTTGGCGCTCAAACGGATAGGTCGGCAATGGGAGACGATAACGCTGCTCATCAGCATAAAATTTAGACCAATCTATTTGTACTCCTCCTAACCAGAGTTTACCCAATGTAGTAAGTAAGAAAGCTAAATCTGAATTTTGGTCTTGTGGATGGCGCAATGAAGAAATTACAATCTGCTCAGCCCCCTTGTTAGGATGCTGTTTTGCTAGCGTGTTCAACGTCCGTCCGGGCCCCACTTCTAGCAATATTTGATTTTGGTCTTTTAATAGCTGTTGTAACCCATCTGCAAAGCGTACTGTTTGCCGCAAATGTTGAGCATAATAACTCGGATTTGTCGCCTCTGCCGCTGTAATCCAATTACCAGTAACGTTCGACAAATATGGAATTTTAGGCGATTTCAGCTTAACTTTTTGCACCTGTTTGGTAAATGGTTCTAAAATTGGCTCCATCATCTGTGAATGGAAGGCATGAGAAGTGTGCAATCTGCGACAATCTACACCTTTATCGAGTAGTTTTTGTGCCAATTCATCTACGGCATCAGTAGCACCTGAAACCACGCTCATAGATGCTCCGTTAATCACAGCTAAATCGAGTTTATTGCCCAAAAATGCTTGCACTTGCTGTTCTGGAAGTGGAACTGCAAGCATGGAACCACTCGGCAGTTGTTGCATTAATTTACCTCGTGCAGCTACCAAGGACAAGCCATCTTCCAAGGAAAAAACACCTGCTAAACAAGCGGCTACATATTCACCAATACTATGACCAATCATCGCTTTAGGATGTACTCCCCAAGACATCCACAATTTAGCTAAAGCGTACTCGATCGCAAACAGTGCTGGTTGTGTGATCGCCGTCTGTTTTAGTTGGTTTGTAGCTGCTTCTGCTTGTGCTTCACTTGGATAAAGTACGTCGCGTAGATCAATTTCCAAGTGAGGTTTAAGAATTTCCGAACATAGATCGATTTGTTCGCGAAATGTTGGTTCAACTTGGTATAGTTCCAAGCTCATATTGATGTACTGCGAACCCTGTCCTGAGAACATAAATACGACAGGTCGATCTTTAGACTCTTGGAAGCTAGTAAAAACTCGTTTTGCATCGAGTGTTTCGAGGGCAATAACACTTTCTTCTATGTCATTACCAACTACTATCCGTCGATGGCTGAAAGCTCTTCTACCAACTTGAAGCGTATAAGCAACATCAGCAAGATTTCCATCTGGATGTTGCTTTAAATATTCGCTCAAATTTACCGTTGCACTATCAAGTGCAGAGCTAGTTTTTGCCGATAAAACCAACAGTTGTGATGGTCTAGATTCTCCCGATTTTTCTACAGTAGGCGCTTCTTCTAGTACCACATGAGCATTAGTTCCACCGATGCCAAAAGAACTAACTCCAGCACGACGGGGAGTTTTACCTGCTTTCCATTCGGAAAGCTTAGTATTGACATAAAAAGGACTGTTTACAAAATCAATCTTGGGATTAGGCTGTTCAAAATGCAAGCTAGGCGGTATTAACTTGTGTTTGAGAGCTTGGACAGTTTTGATTAAGCCAGTGACACCAGCAGCAGTATCCAAATGTCCGATATTGGATTTGGCAGAACCGATCGCACAAAAGCCTTTTTTCTTAGTTTCAACAGAGAAAGCTTGCGTCAGCGCCGCAATTTCGATCGGATCGCCGAGGGGTGTTCCGGTTCCGTGAGCTTCTATATAGCTGATAGTTTCAGCGGGAATTTCTGCTAGTGCTAGAGCATCTGCGATCGCCCGCGCTTGACCATCTATACTGGGAGCTGTGTAGCCAATTTTGAAAGCACCATCATTATTAAGCGCAGAACCTTTAATCACCGCATGAATATAATCTCCGTCTGCGATCGCCTCCTCTAATCTTTTCAAAACCACAATTCCCACACCGCTACCGCTAACAGTTCCCTGTGCCTTAGCATCAAAGGCTCTACAGTGTCCGTCTGGCGAAAGAATCATTCCCTCTTTATAAAAATATCCTGTTTTTTGGTTAGTGCCAATAGAAACGCCACCAGCCAAAGCCATATCGCATTGATAATTTAGCAAACTTTGGCAAGCCATGCTAATAGCAACCAATGAAGTAGAACAGGCTGTTTGGACAGTAATACTCGGCCCTTTCAAGTTTAATTTGTAAGAAACGCGAGTTGACAGGAAATCTTTCTCATTGGCGATCGTAAGTTGGAAATCTCCAACTGATTCTCTGAGCTTGCGGTTGGGATAAAGGTTGTGCAATAAATAAGTATTGAAACTCCCTGCACCTGCGTAAACCCCAATCGAACCTTCGTAAGTTTCCGAGTTGTAGCCAGCATTTTCTAGAGCCTGCCAAGCCGACTCCAAGAAAAAGCGGTGTTGTGGATCTGTGATTTCAGCTTCTCTAGGATTAAACCCAAAAAATGAAGCATCAAACAACTCAATATCTTCTAGTACGGCTCTTGCTTTTACATAGCGGGGGTCACGCACCACTGATTGGTCAATACCTAAAGATTCTAATTCTTGTTCAGAGAAGAAAGAAATAGATTCCACACCATCGCGTAGGTTTTGCCAGAACTCATCAACATTTTTAGCACCAGGAAAGCGACCGGCCATGCCGATGATAGCGATACCTTCTATAGACTCGGAAGTTTCAGAGTTATCCATTTTTATTCTTTCCTTGCAAGCGCTGTTTTTGCTTTTGGCGATGGATTGCGTCTTTTTGTTTATTGATGCGATCGCGGCTTTGCCCAACAGAGGATTTTTCCTCGGGTTCCTCACTTAAATATTTAGCCAAAGAGCTGATGGTTGGATATTTAAACATCTCCATCATTGAAACATCTCTGTCGATCGCTTCTCTCAGTTTACTCTGAGCCTGAGCCATCAGTAATGAATGACCGCCTAAATCGAAGAAATTATCATCGACACCGAGTTTCTCTAGGTGTAATACCTGTTGCCAAACGGTAGCGATCGCTTGCTCGATATCGGTCTGCGGTGCAACATAAGTTGTTTCTAACTCTATTTTAAGAGCATCTGGAACTGGTAGCGCCAGAGCGTCTACTTTGCCGTTGGGTGTCAGCGGCAAGGCATTCAAGAACACAAAGCTGGAGGGCATCATATAGTTGGGCAGCTTCTGCTTGAGAACATTGCGTAAACTCCTCACCGCTGTGCGTTGCAAAACTTTCCAGAAACCCTGAGTTTCCAGAAGATACGCTATGCTCTGTTGAAAAAGATCTTGTTCGATCGCACCCAGAGCCAACTCAATCCCTGCTTGGTTTCCCCGACACCAAGCCACACTTCCCGCCAACCACCGCTCTTCACCGGAACCGGGCATACGCAAGCGCAGGCGGACGGTTTGACCGGGCCCACAAGTATCTGGCACGCCCAGTATGCCGACGCCACCGATGGAAATGTCTTCTGTGCGAAGTTCCACCGCTGGATGACCGTCAAATTCTCCCAGACACTCGCTCTTGAAGGGAGTACGTTCTGGTGTGAGGTTGGAAACGATATAGGCTACGAGGCGCTGATTGCCGGACGTATCTTCCCGCTTCATAACTACAGACTCTCGTACATCCGGGTGTTGGCTCAATATCGCCTCGATATCGCCCAGTTCGATGTCCAATAAATTATCATCGACACCAACTTTTTCTGGGTGTAATACTTGTTCCCAATCTGTAGCGATCGCATCTTCGATCTCAGTCTGGGGTGGAATATAATCCAACTGTGGGTTAAAAGTATCTGGCTCTGGCAGGGTCTTGCGGTCTATTTTGCCGTTGGGTGTCAGCGGCAAAGCATTCAAAAACACAAAGTTGGAGGGCATCATATAGTTGGGCAGCTTCTGCTTGAGAACATTGCGTAAACTCCCGACTGCTGTGCGTTGCAAAGCTTTCCAGAAACCCTGAGTTTCCAGAAGATACTCTATGCTGTGTTGAAAAAGATTTTGTTCGATCGCACCCAGAGCCAGCTCAATCCCTGCTTGGTTTCTCCGACACCAAGCTACAGTTCCCTCCAACCATAGCTCCCGATCTAATCCGGGCATACGCAAGCGCAGGCGGACGATTTGACCGGGCCCACAAGTATCTGGCACGCCCAGTATGCCGACGCCACCGATGGAAATGTCTTCTGTGCGAAGTTCCACCGCTGGATGACCGTCAAATTCTCCCAGACACTCGCTCTTGAAGGGAGTACGTTCTGGTGTGAGGTTGGAAACGATATAGGCTACGAGGCGCTGATTGCCGGACGTATCTTCCCGCTTCATAACTACAGACTCTCGTACATCCGGGTGTTGGCTCAATACCGCTTCAATCTCGCCCAGTTCGATGCGGAAGCCGCGAATTTTAACCTGCTGGTCGATGCGACCGAGGAATTCGATATTGCCGTCGGGTAGGTAGCGGGCTAAGTCGCCAGTTTTGTAGAGGCGATCGCCTTGTTCATGGCTAAAGGGGTTGAGGATAAAGCGATCGGCTGTTAGGTCGGGTCGGTTGAGGTAGCCCCGCGCTAAACCAGCACCACCAATATACAATTCTCCCGGAATGCCGATCGGGACAGGTTGTTTTTGGGCATCTAGAATATAGACCTGCGTGTTGGCGATCGGTTGTCCTATAGGAATAGAATTTTCTATCAGATTTACCTCTGTTATCCGGTAGCAGCAGGTGAAGGTGGTGTTCTCCGTCGGGCCATAACCATTAATCAACTGGCATCCTTTTAGTTCTTGCAGCACTTTTTGTACGTGAGGTACAGATAATACATCGCCCCCCGCTAGTAGTTGACGTACCTGTTTTAAGTCCTCTAACTGTTCGTCCACCATGATGTGAAACAATCCAGCGGTGAGCCACAGCGTCGTGATCTGGTATCCCCGAATAGCCTGTCCTAACTCCTGCAAAGATGGTGTATGAGGGGGCATGATTACCAACCGTGCTCCATTGAGCAGGCTGCCCCAAATCTCCAAAGTCGAGGCATCAAACGAGATAGGAGCCAACTGTAGGAAGACTTCTTCTGCACTTAGGTTGACATAGTTGGTATCTTTGACTAACCGCACTACGCCCTGATGGATGACGCTAACCCCTTTGGGTATCCCGGTAGAGCCTGATGTATACATCACATAGGCTAAGTTGTCAGGTGTCACTTGAGGTGAGAGATTTTCCTCACTCTGTCGCTCAATGACTTCCCAGTCTGTGTCAAGGCAAACGATACGTGCTTGGTGTTCAAGAAGAGATTCGACCAACCGCGTCTGAGTCAGCAGCAGTGGCACAGAGGCATCTTCTAGCATGAAGGCCAACCGCTCTTTAGGATAAGCCGGGTCTAGCGGTACATAAGCCCCACCAGCTTTGAGAATGCCCAGCAGACCTACTACCATTTCTAGCGATCGCTCTACACCAATACCCACCAATACCTCTGGCCCCACACCCAAATTCCCAAGGTGGTGCGCTAGCTGATTAGCTCGTTGATTCAGCTCTTTATAGGTAAGTTGCTCATCCTCAAAGACTACTGCCACCGCATCAGGTGTCTGCTCCACCTGAGCCTCAAATAACTGATGGATACACTTATCCTTGGGGTAATCTGCCTGAGTATCATTCCAAGCCACCAGAATTTTGTGACGCTCTGGATCAGATAGCAGCGGAATTTCAGCAACGCAACAGGCAGGGTCGGTGACAATACCTTGCAAAAAAATAGCAAACTGATCTTGCATCCTGGCAATGCTGTCATCATCCAACGCCGAGGTGTTATAGAACCAAAAGCATTCTTTTCCATCTGACGCAATAACTAGAGTCAGCTCATTCCCAGGCTCTGCTTGGTAGTTATCCAGCTTTTCTACCCGCTCTACGACCACCGGAAACATTTGCTCACAATCAGTCTGCGACAATGAACGAAGAGCCGGATACCGACGCACGACATCACGCGCATAAGTCAAGTGAATTTTGGTTAACTCCACCTGTTTCCTAAAAGCTTCAAAAACTTCCTCAAAACTTTGCTCGTACTCTATATCTACCCGACGAGGAACATGGGAGGCAAAAAGGTTTTCCAGTCCTACCATCTCCTGCTGTAACTTTACATCACTAAATCCGATATCAAAACATCCAGTTCCTCCGATACGAGCAAGATAAGTGGCAAAAGCAGCTTCCAGAAATTCGCCCAGGTTCCATGCTGGATGGCGTTTTTCCAGAAAGGTAGTGATCTCATGTGAGATGGGTATCTCTACACTCGCGTACTGCTTCGACTTTAAGTGCGATACACTCCTCTGTGCATAGGGAATCTTGATGGGCTGTAACCTCGTCAGTCTCTCTACCCAGAAAGCCTCGTGCTTAGCGATTAACGCATCAAACCTCTCAATGCGCTTCACCCTATCCGGCTCGATGTCTTTAAACTGATACCCAACTTGCAGTCTAAATCTCGCGACCAAATCAGGAATCGGTAGCACTTGACCACCTATAGTTAGCACCTGGTGCAGCGCTACGGAATAACTTGCTGTAGAAACTTTAAGAAAACTCGGTTCAATCGCTGTTATCGTTCCTGGAGGAGACTTAGGTTGGTCACCTAATACTTCGAGCTTAGAGACTACGATCGAGTTGTTCCCTATGACCAACTTTGCCCGACCTAATCGATTGGGGTATGGACCAAAGTCCAAAGCCCTAACGAAGGCATCTATATCATGGGCACAACAATTGAATGAGATCACACCTCCAGCACGAGGCCTTTTGTAGCGCCCAAAATAGGTTCGCTCATCTAGATTCGGCTTGCTCACCTTGGCTTGACCACTTGAAAGTTCGTCAATTAACTGAGCAAATGAACAAATGGCAGCCTCATAACACTTCCCATTGAGGGTAAAAGCGGTCTCGTCTGAGTTAATTTCGACAGAAATCTGCTTGAGGATATTACCCCCGTCAACCATAGCGCTCATCACATGCCAGGTAACCCCATGAGTCTTCTCCCCATGCATCAAAGCCCAAGAGGTAGCATTCACTCCCGCATATCTTGGCAGGAGGGCGTCATGGTAGTTGATGGCCTCAATGCGCGGCAACTCCAAAATTTCTTTGGGTAAAACGGAGTTGTTGACAATGCTGAACAGGTAATCAAAAGGCTGCTGACTTAAAACTGCTACGAGATTATCTGTTTGCTGGATGTGAGGTATGTCCTTTCCTTTCGCCCAGCTACTTATCGATGCATCAGAGGAGATGACGCCTAAAATCTGATGACCCCGCTCTAAAAGAAGTTCAGCACATTGGATAGGTAAAGTTCCTTCTCCAATAAGAAAGCAACTAAATTGATTCTGAGTATACATATTTTTATTGCTTATAGTTTGAGCCAATCAATTCAACAATGTTTGCCACAGGGTCTTTCCACTGCGAAAGAAAATCACTTCATTCCGTATTAAGAGCGATCAACTGTTTCTGAATTCCCATCCAAACAGATGACACGCGCTTGGTGTTCGGGAAGAGACTCGACTAAATGCTGTTGTGTAAGCAACACTGGCGTCTTGGAATGTTCCAACATGAATGCCAGTCTGTTTTGGGGATAATTCGGATCTAGTGGTACATAAGCTCCGCCAGCTTTAAGAATAGCCAATAAACCTACAACCATCTCTAGCGATCGCTCTACACAGATGCCCACCAATACCTCTGGCCCAACACCCAAATTCCCAAGGTGGTGCGCTAGCTGATTCGCTCGTTGGTTCAGTTCTTTATAGGTCAGTTGCTGGTCTTTAAAGACTAATGCGATCGCGTCGGGCGTGAGCTCTACCTGCTCTTCAAATAACTGATGTATACAAGCATCTTTAGGGTAATCGGTTTCGGTATTATTCCACGCCACTAACTGCTGCCATTCAAACTCAGTTAACAGAGGTAACAGGGCAATTTTCTGTTCTGGGTTAGCAACAATGGCTTCGAGTAAAGTCTGAAAATGCCCGATCATCCGCTCGATTGTGTCAGCATTAAACAAATCTGTGCTGTACTCAAAACGACCAACTAAGCCCTCCGATGTCTCCTGTAATTCCAGGGTTAAATCAAACTTTGCCGTTTCGGTATCAATATCTAACTCGCTCCAATTCAGCATCGAATCAACGCCTGACATTGGCGGTTGCAAAACAAAAGCAACTTGAAACAGGGGATTTTGACCTAAATTCCGCTCTGGGTGCAGTGCTTCTACCAACTTCTCAAAAGGTAAATCTTGGTAAGCAAATGCTCCCAAAGTCACTTCCCGCACCCTTTCGAGCAACTGCTCGAAAGTAGGGTTGTCCTTGAGATCGGTACGCAGCACCAAGGTGTTGACGAAGCACCCAATTAGCTGCTGAATCTCTGGCTGGTTGCGTCCTGCGGTGACAGTGCCTACTACAATGTCGGTCTGCCCCGTGTAGCGATAGAGTAAGGTTTTGAAGGCTGCCAGCAGTGTCATGTAGAGGGTAACACCTTCTTTTTGACTTAATGAAGCGATCGCTTCACTCAAAGTTTGAGGTAGCGCGACACATTGCTTTGCACCCCGAAAACTTTGCATTGGCGATCGCATTCGATCAGTCGGCAGTTGCAGTGTTGGCAGATTCGCTAGTTGCTGCTTCCAATAGGCGAGCGGGTTGGCTTCTTCACGTAGTAGTTCTTCCATCGGGTCTGTAATTGACACTTGAGCGCACCCCCTGTTTGATTGATTACGTGTTTTGCAAAAACTATGCTCTGTGATGTTGGCTCGTTCATCGTTCAGAATTCACCCGCACCACTTTGCCTTGTGACAAACTTGTTTTTAAGCACGTTTCGCCTCTATCGCACTGAACGGCCCATTTATTTTTATCATATTATTCACTTTGAATCCAGCGGATGAAAGTAAATTACAAAAATCATCCTCTGTACGCATAAAATTTCCGCCCAGAACAAACAAATTTAAGCTAATCATACCAATAAATGGCGACACTTTTCCTGGAGGGAAAATACAATCAATAACCATCAGCTTATCTTTAGCTGTCATAGCTTGGTAGCAATTATTAAGAATTGTAAGAGCTCGATCGTCGTCCCAATTGAACAGGACGCGAGAGAGTAAGTAAAGATCGCCACCAGGGGGAACCGAATCAAAAAAGCTGCCTCCAACTATTTGACACCTATCTGCAACTCCAGCCACTTCCAAAACCTGATTCGCATCGATAACAACATCTTCCCGATCAAACAAAATGGCTTGCATATTGGGATTTCCATTAAGAAGAACAGCCGTTAGAGTTCCAATGCTTCCTCCAAGATCCACAAGTGTCTTAACTGCTGAAAAATCATAAGCTTCAAGAACCGGAAGCAGCCACTCCCTTGTCGTTTCTTTCATCCATTCATTAAAATTGTCGCCAGCCTCAGCATTCTGGTTCAAATAACTATACAAACTCGTGTTGAAAGTATACTCAAACGCAGTTTCGCCAGTCTTCATACCGTGTAGTAAATTCCCCCATGCCTGATATACTTCATTACCATTTGCCATAACTGTACCCCGTAAAGAATCAGAAGTACCCGTCAGGAGATGTTTGCCAAGAGAATTTAATTCAAACTTCTCATTATTTTCCGCAGAAAAAACACCAATACTTACCAGCAGACGCATCAGGTGATAAATACTACGAGAATTTACATTGGTAGCTTTGGCAAGTTCATCGGCAGTTTTAGCTCCATTACTCAGAATATCGGCAATTCCCAGTTTAGCCGCCACAAAAAGAGCCTGGGTTTTTTTATACCCATAGATTATTTCTAGTAGCGCTGACGATGAGCTTTCACCTTCAGGTTGGGCATTGTCTGTATATAAAGCCATCTGGTTTTCTCGAAAAGTTATCTGTAAAGATTTATAGGAAGCCTGTGATCGCAATGAAATGGTGACTTAACCAGTAGCAGTATTTTTTAGAGTATCTACCATATTGGCAGATTTTAGAACAATTACACAATACTCAGAGATTTGTCAAGAGTTACTACAAACTTTTTTACTCTTCTGAATTTTGTAGTAAAATACACTAGCACAGTTTCGATAAATGAACCAGTTATCCGGTGTCACCCCGCTGTATAACGAGCGATACCATCTATAGAGTTGTGATTTTCAGAGTTATCCATTTTTATTCTTTCCTTGCAAGCGCTGTTTTTGCTTTTGGCGATTGATTGCTTCTTTTTGTTTTTTAATGTGTTCTCGACTTTGCCCTAAAGAGGATTTTTCCTCTGGCTCCTCACTTAAGTACTTAGCCAAAGAGCTGATAGTTGGATATTTAAACATCTCAATCATTGAAACATCTCTGTCGATCGCTTCGCGCAGTTGGCTATGAGCCTGAGCCATCAGTAATGAATGACCGCCTAGATCGAAAAAATTATCATCTACACCTACTTTTTCTAAGTTTAATACCTGTTGCCAAACTGTAGCGATAGCTTGTTCTCTCTCAGTTTGGGGTGCGATATAAGTTGTTTCCAATTGTGGGTTAATAACATCGGGAGCTGGCAGCGCCTTACGGTCTACTTTACCGTTTGGTGTGAGCGGCAAATGATTCAAAAACACAAAACTGGAAGGGATCATATAGTCGGGGAGTTTCTGCTTCAGAAAGTCCCGCAAGCTCCCGACTGTTGTGCGTTGCAAAACTTTCAAGAAGCCCTGAGTTTCCAGAAGGTAATCTATGCTTTGTCGAACTAGAGCCTCCTCAGTCCGGCTGAGGGCGAACTGAATCCCACATTGCTGGCCTTGTCGCCAGACTATCCTGCCCTCCAACCATTGCTCCTCACTCAAACCAGGTAGGCGCAGGTACAGACGGACGGGTTGACTGGGCTGATAAGCATCTGGTACACCTATTATGCAGACACCACCAATGGAAATGTCTTCTGTGCGAAGTTCCACCGCAGGACTTCCGCCAAATTCTGCCAGACACGGGCTCTGATAAGGCACTCGTTCTGGTCTGAGGTTAGAAGTAATATAAGCTACTAGGCGCTGGTTGCTGGAGGCATCCTCCCGGTTGATAACTAGAGACTCCTGCACATCCGGGTGTTGGCTCAATACGGCATCGATCTCGCCGAGTTCGATGCGGAAGCCACGAATTTTAACTTGGTGGTCGATGCGGCCTAGAAATTCGATGTTGCCGTCGGGTAGATAGCGGGCTAAGTCGCCAGTTTTATACAAGCGCTTGCTCGGTTCCTCGCTAAAGGGATTGGGGATAAAGCGATCGGCTGTTAGGTCGGGTCGGTTGAGGTAGCCCCGCGCTAAACCAGCACCACCAATATACAATTCTCCCGGAATGCCGATCGGCACAAGTTGTAGTTGGGCATCCAAAAGATAAACCTGCGTGTTGGCAATGGGCCGACCGATGGGCGGTAGCTCTTTACTATCGGTACATTCGGCGATGGTGGCACAGACGGTGGATTCGGTCGGCCCATAGGCGTTAAAGAACCGACGACCTGATGACCATTTAGCTATGAGGTCGGGGGAGCAGGCTTCTCCGGCGACTATTATTGTCCGCAACGCTGGTAGTTCATTCGCGGGCAGTACCGCTAGCACTGATGGTGGTAGCGTAACAGTCGCGATCGCAAAGTCGCGCAAAAGCTCAATTAGAGTTGCTCCTGGTAGCAGAGAGTCCCGCGTTCCCATTACTAGGGTAGCTCCCGCCAACAAGGCCATGACAACCTCCCAGATCGAGGCATCGAAGCTCACAGAGGCGAACTGGAGGACACGGCTGTTAGGTTGCACATTGAAGATCCGCATCTGTGCTGTAGCTAGGTTGCTTAGCCCAGAGTGCGCCACTAGAACACCCTTGGGCTTCCCAGTAGACCCCGAAGTGTAAATCACATAGGCCAGATTCTCAGGGGTTAAGCTGCATCCAAGGTTTTCCTCACTCTGTCGCTCAATGATTTCCCAGTCTGTGTCTAGGCAAATGATACGCCCTTGATGTTTGGGAATAGATTCAACTAACCGCGCCTGAGTCAGCAGCACTGGTACAGAGGCATCTTCTAGCATGAAAGCTAAACGCTCTGGGGGATACGCGGGGTCTAGCGGCACATAAGCCCCACCAGCTTTGAGAATGCCCAGCAGACCCACTACCATTTCTAGCGATCGCTCTACACAGATGCCCACCAGTACCTCTGGCCCCACACCTAAACTGCGGAGATGGTGCGCTAGCTGATTCGCTCGTTGGTTCAGCTCTTTATAGGTAAGTTGCTCATCTTCAAAGACTAATGCGATCGCATCGGGCGATCGCTCTACCTGCTCTTCAAACAACTGGTGTATACAAGCATCTTTAGGATAATCGGTTTCCGTATTATTCCACGCCGTTAATAGTTGGCGTTCCAACTCAGTTAAAAGAGGCAACTCGGCAATTTTCTGCTCTGGGTTAGCGACGATGCTTTCCAGTAATGTCTGAAAATTTCCCAACATCCTAGTGATGGTTGCCGAATCAAATAAGTCAGTGTTGTACTCAAGGCGACCAATGATGCCGAATGGTCTCTCATCAAGCTCAAGGTACAGATCAAACTTTGCCGCACCGGTATCGATATCTAGCTGGCTGATTTTCCATTCATCCATTTCTAGCAGCGGGGGTTCGAGGACAAAGGCGACTTGAAATAGAGGGTTATGGCTCAGATTCCGCTCTGGCTGTATTTCTTCTACTAGCTTCTGGAAGGGCAATTCTTGGTAGGCATAAGCCCCTAAAGTCACCTCCCGCACTCTCACCAGTAATTCCTTAAAACTGGGGTTGCCAGAAAGGTCAGTACGCAGAACTAAAGTGTTGAGGAAGTAACCAATCATCCCCTCTAGCTCTTGTCGGTGGCGGATGTTAGCGGTAGTACCCACAGGAATATCGGTCTGCCCTGTATAGCGGTAGATCAATATCTGGAACGCTGCCATCAACATCATAAACAGAGTGACACCCTCCCTACGACTGAGATCCTTAAGCATCTCGGTTAGGCTCAGAGGTAGGGCTAAACATTGCCTCGCACCGTGAAAAGTCTGCACTGGCGATCGCGATCGGTCACTGGGCAGTTGCAGTGTTGGCAGATTAGCTAATTGCTGCTTCCAGTATCTCAGTGGGTTTTCCAGCACCTCGCCCTGTAGCCATTGCCGCTGCCAGTGGGCAAAGTCCGCAAACTGAATCGGCAGTTCTGGGAGGGGCGATGGCAAGCCTAAAGAAAGGGCGGTGTAGAGTTCCGCGACTTCCTTCAACAACACGCTGTATAGAGAAACAGCATCAATAACAATGTGGTGTATGGTCAGGAACAACCTGTAATCTGTCTCGCCCAACTGCATGAGAGTAGCCCGCAGCAGTGGCCCAAGGGCGAGGTCAAAAGGCTGTTTCGCTTCCAAAGTTGCCAGCCGTAAAGCTTCAGACTCCCGTTCTACCTCTGGAAATTCCCCAAGATTTACCACTGGCAACGTAAATTTAAAGGCATCTTGAATTACCATCACTGGTTGCCCATTCACAAGAGCAAAGGTGGTTCGCAAAATTTCGTGACGCTTGATGATTTCGCTGATGCTGTGCTCTAGTGCGGCAATATTGACAGAACCAGGCAGGCGAATGGTAATCGGTTCGTTATAGAAAGGTGTATCGGGAGCCAGTTGACATAGAAACCACAGTTGTTGCTGGCTGAAAGATAAAGGCAAGTCCTGGTTCCGGGAAATTGCTTGAATTGGCGGAGCCTGGGGTATGGGAGCTTTTTGACTGGCGATTTCCAGATTGTGAGCAATATCCGCTACTGTGGCAGACTCAAACAAGGTACGCAACGGTAATTCCACCTGGAAGGTGTCTCGCATTCGAGTTGCAATCTGCGTGACTAGCAGAGAGTGACCTCCCAATTCCAAAAACTTGTCGCGAATACCAACTCGCTCTAGTCCCAGCACTTGGGCCCAGATTCCTGCCACTACCTCTTCGACAGGAGTTTGAGGTGCTACATAATCTTGTCGTACTTCGGAAATTTTAATGGCAGGCGCTAATAGCTTCTGCCGATCTATTTTGCCGTTGGGCGTTAGCGGCAAGGTTTTCAGGAACACAAAGCTGGAGGGCACCATGTATTCGGGCAACTTATCTTTCAGGAAGTTACGCAACTTTCCTGCGACGGTGCGTTGCAAAAATTTTAAGAAGCCTTGGGTTTCTAAAAGATAATCTATGCTCTGCTGAATTACAGCTTCTTCAGTGGGTGTGAGAGCTAACTCAATCCCTGCCTGATTTCCCTCACACCAAGCAACAGTTCCCTCAAAACATTGCTCTTCGGTATTTCCGGGTAGTACGAGGCGCAGACGAACCTGCTTACCTCTTGACCAATCATCGGGAACCCCAACCACGCCGATACCACCGATGGATATGTCTTCTGTGTGTAGTTTAACGGAGTGATCGCCGTCAAATTCTGCTAAACACTCGCTTTTGAAGGGTGTGCGTTCTGCGGTGACTTTGGAAACAACATAAGCTACCAAGCGCTTCTGTCCGGGTACATCCTCTTGTGCTGCTACCACTGCTACCTGCACGTCTGGGTGTTGTCCCAGCACTGCTTCAATCTCGCCGAGTTCGATGCGGAAGCCGCGAATTTTCACTTGGTGGTCGATGCGACCTTGAAATTCGATGTTGCCATCCGGCAGATAGCGACCCAAATCGCCTGTACAGTAAAGGCGATCGCCTGTGTGCGGATGAGTGATGAAGCGCTTGCTAGTCTTTTCCTCATCTCGCCAATAGCATCTCGCTAAACCGATTCCTCCAATATAAAGCTCCCCGACTACTCCCTCTTGACACGGCTCCATCGCTTCGTTGAGCACGTAAAAATGTTGGTTGGTCATTGACCTACCGTAAGGGATGCTTTTCCATGCTGGGTCAACGGTTTCGATGGGATATAAAATCGACCAGATGGAAGCCTCGGTTGCACCTCCTAGACCGATAATCGCAGGGGTTGAAGGTTGGTCTAGCTCAGATATTGCACTCCTGCACTGGGTGGGCGGGACGCCCACCCCACCAGAGGCTGATTTTTCTTGTGGGATGGGCATCTTGCCCGTCCTACTCAATTGAGTTGCAATATCCAAGTCTAAACTTTCGGACACCGACCTAGAAACTAAAGCTTTGATTTGAGCTGGCAAAGTCAGGGGTATCCAATCGCCGCTGAGAAGAACTAATCGCAGAGATGAAGGTAAATCTTTGCTATGACTAGCGGCATAATCCACAAGCATCTGCATCAAGGCGGGTGCGGAGTTCCAGATGGTGATTTGTGCTTGGGCGATCGTATCCACCCAGTGAGCTGGATCTGGCGATGCTGAGGATTGGGGGATAACAACGGTTCCTCCCGCAGCCAGCAAGCCGAAAATGTCGTATACAGATAGGTCGAAGCTGAGGGAGGATAGAGCTAAGACGCGATCGCCTGCTCCTACTTGAAAGCGGTGGTTAATATCGAGGAGTGTGTTAACGGCACCGCGATGCTCGATCGCTACTCCCTTCGGTTGACCAGTAGAGCCGGATGTGTAAATCACATAAGCTAAATTATCCGGTGTCACCCCGCTGTCTAGGTTTTCTTCGCTGAAGCGATCGACTATTTCTGAATTCCCATCTAAACAGATGACACGCGCTTGGTGTTCGGGAAGAGACTCGACTAAATACTGTTGTGTAAGCAATACTGGCGTTTGGGAATGTTCCAACATGAATGCCAGTCTGTTTTGCGGATAATGCGGATCTAGCGGTACATAAGCTCCGCCAGATTTGAGAATACCCAACAGACCTACAACCATCTCTAAAGAGCGCTCCACACAGGCTGCAACCAATACCTCTGGCCCGACACCCAGAGTCTTCAGATAATGCGCCAACTGGTTAGCTTGGGAGTTTAATTCCTGATAAGTTAGCTGCTTCCCTTCAAAAATTACTGCAATAGCCTCAGGCGATCGCTCTACTTGGAACTCAAATAGCTGGTGGATGCACCTATCTTGAAAATTACCTAGCATTTTATTCTTCCTTCGAGCAAGCAATACTGAGTTTTTTGCTCCGTTCCCATAAGCGTTGCGGAGTTTAAGAGCGGTTCCTAGCCAAAAGACTTAAATTATTTCAGTAAGTTTGCCCTCATCTTGGGGTGATAGCGGCAAACAACAACCCAATAAAGCTAGCTTCGGTAGACTTTTGCTGCGATCGCCTAATTGCCTTATTATATAAGTTAAGCGAGGTGTTTTTGTGATCTAGGTCACTATTTAATCTACCTTTTTAAGAGAGCGATGAAAATATTTACCCTTCGCCCCGTCGCTTTTCTAATGCCACAAGGAAAGTAAATTCCTGGCAGCGAGCACAAGCTCTATCTCACTTTTGCAGAGTTCCCTGCTTGAGTGGAATCTCAATCACGAATTCTGCTCCCTGTCCAAGCGCGGAAATACAAGTCAGCCTACCATGATGTTTTTCTACTACAATCTGGTAGCTAACAGCCAATCCCAAACCAGTGCCAGAGCCGACACGTTTTGTAGTAAAGAAAGGGTCAAAAATCTTCTGGCTTACTTCCTCTGTCATCCCCGCTCCATTGTCGGCAATCCGAATTTCTACTTGGTTACTATTTATAACACTGGTACGAATACGAACTTGTGATTTTTTCTTAGCCCTTGATGCTATAGGAGAAGTCGCTAATGATTCCTCTATAGCATCAATCGCATTGCTGAGTATATTCATAAATGCTTGGTTCATGAAGCCGGCGTAACATTCTATTTCAGGGAGATCACCATACTCTTTGATAATTTCAATCCCAGGATGGTCGGGCTTAGCTTTTAGCTGATTTTGCAACAATAGCAGAGTGCTATCGAGTCCTTCATGGATATCTACTCGTTTCATTCCCGCCTCATCCAATCGCGAGAAATTCCGCAGCGACAAGACAATCTGGCGGATGCGTTCTGCCCCTTGCTGCATCGACTCAAGCAGCCTAGGAAAATCGGAAATTAAGAATTCCAGATCGATACTTTCTGCAAAATTCAGAATTTCAGGAGTTGCATTAGGCAATTGATCCTGATAGAGATTCAGCAACCCCAGCAAGTCATGAAAATAGTCGCTAGCGGGGGTAAGATTGCCGTAGATAAAGTTAATTGGGTTGTTAATTTCGTGAGCTATCCCAGCAACCATTTGCCCCAGACTTGACATTTTTTCAGTTTGAATTAGCTGAGTCTGTGTCGCTTGCAATTCTTTTAGGGTAAGTTCAAGTTGAATTGCTTGTTCTCTCAGCAGGCTATTTTTTTGTTTTAACTGCTGAGTCCTCTCTTCTACTTTTTGTTCAAGCGTTTGGTTGTAATCCTCTAATTGTTCATTAGCTGTTTTCAAGTTTTGAGTAGCGGTTTCCAATCTCCCATAGAGCATCGCATTTTTAAGGGATATAGCTATCTGTGAAGAAAGTATTTTTAATAATTCCAGCCTTTCCATTGTAAAGGCACCTGTTGTTATATTATTTTCCAAATAAAGAATACCAATTAGCTTGCCTTGATTAATAATAGGCATAGATAATATTGACTTGGGTTTTGTTTTTAGGATGTAAGGATCGTTTATGAATCTTTGTGACACTGAGGCATCATTTAAAACCACATTTGCTTTAGTTATGCCTACATAATTAATTATGGTAATGGGCAGATTATCACTGTTTTCGACGGGTGATGCTGAACACAATACAACCATATCTCTATCCACAACACCTGTAGCTTCTATCACTAACTTTCCATCTTTTTCTAAGATCAGGCACCCTGTTGTAGCTCCAGCATTTTCCATCACAATTTTAAGTAACTTATCTAGCAACTTATCAAGAACTATTTCTTCAGCCAAGGCTAGATATGCTTTGTTCACAGTGGACAAATCCAAAACCGCCGAATTTCCTCCAATGGTCGATGTTGTTGTTCTATTAATCTCTATGCCTCTGGATTCTCGCACCAGAATCTCGGAAAATACCAAAGGATATCTAGACTCTAAATCTTTAACTTTAGTTTTTGCTCCCCAACGAATATACCCATAGTAAGCTTGTGTCAGATAGATTCGAGCAAAATTCTCTCTTCCTAGGAAGAAATAAAACTCGGCTGCTAGTTCCGATGCTAGTGCTTCTTCCTGAATGTATCCTTGTTCTTTAGCTCCTGCTATAGCTCGATCGTAATATTCCATTGCTTCTACAACTTGCCCTTTAATCCGTGCTTTCTCAGCCTCCACAAGCTCATACTTATGCTGGAAGTTAGAGGGGGCATGAAATGCCCATTTCTGCATTTTTTGTTGATTAGCATCTACAATAGCAAGGTATTCCTGTTGAGCCGAGATTGAAACTTGAAAATACTGCGCAAGGAGAGCCAGCGAATAATAGAAGTTGTGAGGAGCTGAAATTACCATGCTCATGACGCTGACTGCGTGTTCTGCTGCTAAACAGGCGTTAGCAACAGCATTTGTAGGTTCTTTAAATAGATAAAAGAGAATCGTCTTGGCGAGATAAGCAATAAATAGCAAAATTCTATTGTTAGTTTCAATTAAAACAGGCAACATTTGTGTTTCATTAAAACTCTTGCCAACTAACAGAAATTTCGCCTCAGCTTCATTTTTAAGATTGAGAGTCAGTTGGTGGAAGATCTGGATGTAGTAGATAGAATAGTCTTGTTTGAGTTTGAAGACTAAATTAAGATATTGCTCTTGCTCTTCTTCTACTATATCTAATCGCTCCCCCGTCAAAAAGATGCCAGAGCAATAGACAGTAGCATTATAGCCCGCATACTCTATATCTCCAGTTTCCAGCCCACTTTGCAGCCCCTCTCGTAGTGATGTTAATGTGTCCTTAATATGAACCTTCCAGGGCTTGATTATACCATCAAATAAATTGCATACTTTACATTGAAGTTCTCTAGCATTAAATTTATCCAACAGCTTTAAAGCTAGCTGACCTGCATGATAGGCTGCATTTATATCCCCAGTCATTGAATATATAAAATTTCCATAAAAAGCATAAGCAAAAGCAGCCAGTGAGGAATGACCCCGTTCAACACAGAGCCTCGTTTGGGTAAGTACAAGCAGGGGCACAATATCTGGCTTGACTGTGCAAGCAGAAGAAATAACGCTCATCAGTATCCGCAAGGCTGCTAATTGATACGGGTCTGTCATCTCTGGGATATTATCTAAGTCTGCGAGGTTTGGCAATTCAACCACAAAACCCGCGCCACCTTCGTCATTTGACAAAGAGACACCCAGCATATCCAGCACTGACAGCCCAGTATCAATGGCTTTTAACATCTGATTTTGAGCCATATAATACTGGATTTGTAGCTCGTATACTTTCACTCTTTCGAGCAGGGTGCTAGCTTGTTTCAAAACAACTTCAGCAAGAGCCGCTGACCTTTCGTAATTCGTAGTAAGATATTCTGCTTCTACGGCTTCTACATAAAGTGCTAGAGTCAGATCGTAGTTACTCTGCCAACTATTTTCTGTTAATAGTTTTAACCCTACTCTTAATTGCATGACAGCAGCTTCATAAGCTGACGCTGCTTTGGCTTTTTTACCCGCCATTAAATTCAATTGAGCCAACTTGTATTTTTCTTCTAGATCGGTAATTAATTCTACTCCGATATTTAGCTGATTAACTATATCAAATACATTTTCTTCTAGTGCATCTTGATGTGTATTATGCAACAATAGTTGACCAATTTTTAGGTGCGTAGCTTTTTGCTCCTCAGAAGGAATCAGAGAATAAGCCGCTTGCTGCACGCGATCGTGCAAAAATTTGTAGGATACTTTGTAAGTATTAATTTCTGATTGGGTTTCTCGATCGCTACCCATTACCAATGACTCATTACTATTGAAGAGTAAAGGAAGTTTATAGGCACTTTCCCCGATGGGTAAAATTAGGGCTTCCTGAAGCCCATCCCATAAAGCAGATGCCGTTTCTGATATAGATTTTTCACTTACTATTGCTAAAACGTCTAAATTAAACCTGTTGCCAATACAAGCTGCTAACTTGAAAACTTTCTGGGTGTTGAGAGGTAGTTTTTGAATGTTCCTAGCTATGAGTTCGACGACATTATAATCTGCGATCGCAATACTTTGAATTTGCCCCATATCCCACTGCCATCTGCCCATCCTGAAGTCAAATGTCAACTGTTTTTCTGCGTAAAGGGAGGTGAGAAATTGAGTTATAAAAAAGGGATTACCTTGAGTTTTATTGTAAACTAACTCAGCTAATAAGTTGCAATTTTCTATTTCATTGTTATTGTTTTTAGCAAGCAACCTTTCTTTCTCAATTTCTCCGTGTGGCTCGGAAAAACAAGTAACAGGGGGGACTGGTGATGAGCAGTTGTCACCCAACGTGTCAGCAACTAATTGATTTACTGTACTAAGTGTCAACGGTTGGAGGACGATCTTATTTATTATTGCTCCGCATGAATAAATACTATCTAAAGTCTGCATTAAAGGATGAGTTGGGCTGACTTCGTTATCTCGATAGGCTCCAATTACCAATAAATATTGACTATCTCGGTCAGTTAGCAGCACATGAACCAATTTCAAAGAAGCTGAATCTGCCCACTGCAAATCATCTAAAAATAAAACTAGCGGATGTGCTTTTTGGGTAAAAATATGAATGAATTGTTTAAAGACAAGATTGAAACGGTTTTGTGATTCGCTGGCTCCTAATTTAGAAACTTCAGGTTGCTCACCAACGATCAATTCCAATTCGGGAATAACGTCAATTATCACTCTAGTATTTTTGCCTAAATCATTTAAAATCTTCTGTTTCCAAAAGTTGATTTTTTCCGGGCTTTCTGTTAATACTTGGCGAATTAGTTCTTCAAAAGCTTCAATTAAGGCTCCATAGGGAATATTCCGTTTAAATTGGTCAAACTTACCTGCGATAAAATAACCCCTTGCTCCGACAATGGGTTTGTGAATTTCATAAACTAAGCAAGATTTACCTATTCCTGAGTAACCGGAAACTAGCACGATTTCGGCTGTTCCAGCGCTAACTCTGTCAAAAGCATCCATTAGATTGGCTACTTGTGTTTCTCGTCCGTACAGTTTTTGTGGGATCAGAAATTGACCGGACTTATCACGCTCACCCGGAATGAAGTTAGAATTTTTGCCAGTTTGTTGTAATTGATTTAGACATTGTTCTAGATCCGCTTTCAGACCATAACCACTTTGATATCTATCCTCAGCAGTCTTGGCTAATAATTTCATCACTATGTAACAAATTGCTTTGATAATCTTATCATTTTGAAGTTTAAATGTGGGATTATCGCTCGTAATTTCTAGTCGGCTGTTTTGCTCTTTTGCCATAATTTCCCAGAGTGGGATCGGCTGTTTCGCGATGTGGCAGTGAACTAATTCCATCGGATCTGTAGCCTTAAATGGTAATTCACCGCACAGCATTTCATAGAATGTGATACCTAAAGAATAGAAGTCGGTGCGGTAGTCAATTGAGCGATTCATCCGCCCTGTTTGCTCTGGCGAGATATAGGCGATTGTGCCTTCTAGTAAATTGGGATGGCTGAGTGTTTGGGTTTCTCTCGACAAGCGCGTGGCAATGCTAAAGTCAGTAATTTTTACTTCTAGCGTAGCAGGAGTGATGATGATATTTGTCGGCTTAATATCTTTATGAATAATTTTGTTATCATGCAACTTACCCAGAGTATCTGCTAACTGAATAGCAATTGTTAAAAAGTCTTTGAGTTCAAGTTTGCGACCATTCAAAAAGTTTTTGAGGGCTTCTCCTCTTGAATCTTCCAATATCAGTGCCAGACCATGATGATGATTTTCCAATCCATAGGGCTTGACAATACCTTCTAAATTGAGATGTCGGGAGATTTCATATTCATGTCTTAATTGCATAATCTCTTCGAGAGTAGGATACTCTGCGATCAGGGCTTTGATAATCACAGAAGTCTGATCTTCCCTCCTCTCTGCGCGATAAACTACTGTATTTAAACCCTCATTAATTTTTTCTATTAGTTTGTAATTTTCCTTGATATTCATAAATATTGAACCTCTCTTAACAGTATTTGATGCTGTGCGAAAGTAAATAGTGGGGGCAGTTTGGCTAAATATGGTTTTGTTTCTTTAATTAATAATATTGAAACCCTAAAAAAATATTTTTTCGTTAACTAGCTTAAAAAAGTCTGAACTTTTGTAAAACATATTACCCTTTTTATCTAAGTTTTATATTTTTGATGATATCACATCCCGCAGCTAAGTAGACAGGCGCAAAAAAATATAAATAGTCTATAGGGGCAGGTTTAGCCCGTAATCATTGCTAGGAGAGATTTTGCCCTTTTAAAACCCGCCCCGCCCACCTTCGTTTACAGCGGTTTTCAACCGTATTAGGTACAGTAACTACAAGGAGTGAACGAATTTGTGAGAGATTTGAGAGCGATCGAGTCGAATCCGTCCACAAGTGCTGACTCTCAGGTGTAATTACTTACGTGCAGCAACCGAACGTAGATATCCTTTTAGCTGAGACTCTTCTGTTTTCAATCGGATTTAAATCGGGAGAATAACGAGACAGGTAAATAACTCGCTTCTCCTACGGATTCAATCAACCAGGCTTCGGGGTACCCCAGCATATTTCTCATTAACGTAGGTTTGGAGCCAGTGCTGAGAAATGTGGATCGCACGAGCAATCTCGGCAAGTGAAATACGTTCTAACAACAATCGATCAATTAGTTCTCGTGTCTGCTGGTCAATCACCTTATAAATGCGGATGTTCAACGAATTGCCGATCGCACTTAACACACTTAAACCGCTGTTTACTGTTGTGAATGCGACAGTTTTTGACTGTCTGGCAAGAAGAACAGTTAGGAAAAAGAGGCTTTGTAAGCGATATATTAGCAATAACTACTGCTAATATAGCATCATTAGTTCTAGGGTACTCCGAGAAAAACCTGGTTTTTTTCATAATCGCTAGAAAATCACAACCGTGCCATCTGGCATTTTGTACATCACTACAATGTATCATTACTTTTTTAGCACTACTAAGGCAGTTTGTAACTGCTCGATCGCACAATCAACTCACCTTGACGCGGATCGCGGCTGAAGATAAAAGCTCCTTCTTGAGTTTCGCCGCTTGACAAAAAATCAATTTGTTGGTCGCCGGATTCCAAGACTTCGCCGTTAACGCGCAGTTCGGCAATAATTTGCACTGATTCTGCCGTTTCGCCGCCCGTGTTGGTCACTGTAAACGGTACGTAAAATTGCCCTTGATTTTCGCGAATTGGCGTGTTGCGAGTGACAGAAATAATCGGAGGTTCTTGCTTTTTAGTCAGCCAGTTGTAGAGTACGAGCCCGGTGAGGGTAAAAAGGATGAAGCAGGCGATCGCAAATGTCACCCATTCAGCAGGAGTTCTTTTTTGTTGCTGTTCGTTATTACTTTCACTCATACCGCCAACCTCCCTGCCGCGCCGCCAATAGTCGCCGGCAATCCCAATACTAACGTATAGCTCAACCAAATCGACCACGGATCGTCAAAACTGAGTTTTTGGAAGAAAAACATCATAAATGCAGAAGCCGCCAGCGACACTAAATACGCCATGACAGTTTCGCTGAGGGGATGCTGAAAAATCCCTTGCTGTTGCTGCCGTTTGGCTTGATAAGTAAAGCCTGCTACAAATACAATACCGTAGGAAATTAGCAGCGAAGCGGCGATAATTGCTAATTGCCAAGGCGGTGAAATACCTGCCGCTAGCATGGGAATTTCGTCAGTTGGGGCGATATTGAAAGCAATTATCATCGCGCCGATTAAAGTAGCGCCGATATCTGCTAAAGTTGGATTAATGGTAGGTTCCTTTTCGCTGTCTGAACTTTGATAGCGATCGCCGCTCAAGAAACCGCTTGCCAGGGCAACTCCCAAGGCAAACGGGAGACCTTCAAAGATGATTTTCCCCAAAGTTTGTTGCAGCGGAGTCTCCACCGTAATTTCCCTGAGCAAAAACAGGACAAAAGCCGCGCAGACAATGCCGATCGCGATCGCTTCTACGGTATCGATTGCAGCATCTAGCCAGCGGATGTCCTTTGTTTTGCGAAAACCTTCAGTGCGAGTCAGCAAGAAAACGACGATAAAAGTAGTTGCGATCGCGATCGACATTTCCGCTGATGTAGTATACGAACCGATCCACCAAACCTCCATCGTATAAAGCAGGGGAATACCGAACAAAAAGCCGCCAGATGCGCCTCGAATGATGTCGTTTAGTTCATTTGACCACTGATTTTTGCGTCTTTTTAATTTGTTCATTTTTTAGTGAAAACGTACCTCAAAAAAGGCAATCTATAATTTGACATATTTCAAGTGTTATCGTAGATAGCATCTGCACTCAACTTTGTGCATAAGCTATTAAAAATTCCTCTCTAGAAATTCCCGCCTGAGTACAAATTGCTCTCAGTGTCCCTGATTTTATTTGATCGTGGTTAGGCATTACTAACGGAGTCTCCGTGCCATCCTGATTCTCTCGCACCATGACAATATGTTCGCGTTCTCTAATAATCCGAAAACCCAACAACTGAAATGTTCTGATGACTTGTCTTTTAGAAGCATCGACAGGAAACTTTGACATTAAATAGCCACCTCTGCTTCTACTAAAAAAGTCTCGATCGCAGGTGATTCGTTTTCCATTGTTTCTTTGCCAAATACTTCGATGTAGCAACGAATAGCTGACTTGACATCAGCTAAGGCTTCTTCATAGGTGTCACCTTCACCAACTACGGCACCTTTGATACCAAGGGGATAGGCTACATAACCATCGGAATGTTTTTCAATGATGATTCTAAATTGTTTCATCTTCGCCTCTTTATTTTTAAACTAACTTAATTCACCACACCCGCGCGATCGCATAAGCATCAAAAATAGCATCAACGCTCAAAATCGGTATCTGTTCCGCCATAGATTGTGCAATTATCAGCCTGTCAAAGGGGTCACGGTGATGCAAAGGCAGTGAAGCCACAACCTCAATGTGGTCGAAAGTTATTTCCAGTATATCAATTCTATTAACTGCGATCTGGTGCTTGATAAACTCCATAAAAGGCATACTAAAAGTTAGCCTGCCTATACTATGTTTGATCGCCATTTCCCAGACGCTAGCTGTACTGAGGAGAATATCGTTCTCTCCGTTGTCAATTAGCGATCGCCCTGTTGCGGTGAGTCTCGAACTGTCTGTCGTATACCAAATAAAGGCATGAGTGTCCAACAACCTCATTCCATTTACTCCTTAAACTCTTCTAGCGGTTCGTCAAAATCATCGGACATCCAAACCATTCCTTTGGCACTTCCTGCTTGCCGATTGGGTTTAGCTTGTTTGGGAATTACTACCAATTTTACAACAGGCTGGTTATCTTGAGTAATCGCCACTTCTTCGCCTCTCATCGCCGCTTCGATTAATTCCAGAAGCTTTTCTTTTGCCTCAATAATGTCTACTTGATACATAATTCGTGCCTCCTTACTCTCAATTTCCAACATTACCATTCTAACTCAATTCAACAAATCATCTTCCTCCAAATCAACCGATTGCAACTCCATATCAACAGACTGCAACTGAGCTGGGGTAGCAGGAATCGCCGCAATAATTGCATCGATTACCTTCGCCACCGGAATAATCTCCATCCCTAACTCTGGTACGGGTTGATTCTTAGGAATAATCGCCCTTTTGAAACCCAATTTCGCCGCTTCCCTCAGCCGCAATTCTAATTGGGAAACCGGCCGCACCTGTCCTCCCAAACCCACTTCCCCGAGCAAAACAGTACGCGCATCGATTACCCGATCGCGAAAACTGGCCACAACGGCGATCGCAACTGACAAATCCGCGGCCGGTTCGTCCACCTTCAACCCGCCCACCGTCGCCAAAATCACATCTAATTTAGATAAAGGAATCCCCACCCTTTTCTCCAAAACAGCTAAAATTTGCTGCAATCTAGCATTGTCCACACCAGTAGTAGTACGGCGCGGCGAACCAAAACTCGCAGGGCTGACTAACGCCTGAATTTCTACTAAAATCGGTCGAGTTCCTTCGCAAGTAACAGTCGTCGAAGTACCGGGAGAAAATTCATCTCTATTCCCTAAAAACAACTCCGACGGGTTATCTACTTCTCGCAAACCGTTTGCTACCATTTCAAAAACACCGATTTCGTGAGTCGCGCCGAAACGGTTTTTCATCGATCGCAAAAGTCGATGAGAAGCAAAGCGATCGCCCTCAAAATAAAGTACAGTATCTACCAAATGTTCCAAAACCCTCGGCCCTGCCAAAGCTCCATCTTTCGTAACGTGACCGACAATAAATAAAGTAATATTTTCCCTTTTCGCCACCTGCATCAAAGCAGACGTACATTCCCGCACCTGAGCCACCGAACCCGGAGCCGATGTTAAACTAGCAAAATAAATAGTTTGGATGCTGTCAATCACCGCCACATTCGGTTTCAGCGCTTCCAACTCCCGCAAAACAACCTCTAAATCCGTCTCTGGAAGCAAATAGAAATTCTCCGCTGAATTGTCCTCCGAATCCTTTTTAGCTTCCCCGTTGCTGCCAGATTTATGCCCGCCGTTGCTTGACAACTCAACCGGATTAGCCACGCCCAAACGCTGCGATCGCAACTTCACCTGCTGGCCGGACTCCTCCGCACTGACATACAGTATCCGATCCTTGCGCGCCAACATATTCGCCACCTGCAACAGCAGCGTCGATTTCCCGATTCCCGGTTCCCCCCCAATCAACACCAGCGAGCCCGGAACAATCCCGCCTCCCAAAACTCGATCGAGTTCCCCGTAACCAGAAGGCCAGCGAGACTGAGTTTGGTCGGCAATCTGCGATAATCTGAAAGATACCCTTGGTTGACCCTTCGACTTATCAGGGGGCGAACCGCCCACTGTCTTAGTTGTCACCCCAGTTAAACCAGCCCGCGACACACCAGCAGTAGGTTGTTCTAACTGCTCGTCAAAAGAATCCCACTTCTGACAGCTAGGACATCTGCCAAAATATTGTGGTGAATCATAGCCGCATTCCCGACAAATATATTGTATTCGAGGCTTAGGCATTGTTTTATGATAAATAGTCACCCTTAAAATTTAGAAAAGTCTGAGTTAAAGCAATTATCAAGCTTTCAGACCGATCGCCACACATGATTCAATTTGTGTCTTCTATGATAGGGTACAAAAAATTAACATTATCTGAAATGTAACTTAAGGAGTGCTCGGTAACTTGGAAAACCATAAAGAAAAAATTCTGGTAGTCGATGACGAAGCCAGTATCCGCCGCATTCTGGAGACTCGCCTTTCCATGATTGGCTACGATGTCGTTACCGCTGCTGACGGCGAAGAAGCTCTCGAAACATTTCGCAACACCGAACCCGACTTAGTGGTTTTGGACGTGATGATGCCAAAGCTAGACGGTTACGGCGTCTGTCAGGAGTTGCGTAAAGAGTCAGACGTGCCCATCATCATGCTAACTGCTTTGGGAGACGTAGCCGATCGCATCACCGGTTTAGAATTGGGTGCCGACGATTACGTCGTCAAACCTTTCTCTCCCAAAGAACTCGAAGCCCGCATCCGTTCGGTACTGCGGAGGGTTGACAAAAACGGGGCGTCGGGGATTCCCAGTTCCGGAGTCATCCACGTCACCAATATTAGGATTGACACCAACAAGCGCCAAGTTTACAAAGGCGACGAACGAATTCGGCTCACGGGCATGGAATTCAGCCTGTTAGAACTGCTTGTCAGCCGTTCTGGAGAGCCTTTTTCGCGATCGGAAATTTTGCAGGAAGTGTGGGGATACACGCCAGAACGCCACGTAGACACCCGCGTAGTGGACGTTCACATCTCGCGGCTTAGGGCAAAGTTGGAAGACGACCCCAGCAATCCCGAATTAATTCTCACCGCCCGCGGCACAGGCTATCTCTTCCAGCGAATTGTCGAAATTGGAGAAGTAGGATAAAGTCAGTTGGCAGTTGGCAGTTGGCAGTTGGCATTAGTTAAATTACCAACTACCAATTACCAATGACTAATGACTAATGATTACTGACTGATGACTGTTGACTGTTGACTGTTGACTGTTGACTGTTGACTGCTGACTAATGATTACTGACTAATGACTAATGACAAAATCCGATCCCAATAGAGTTTTGCGGCAATTGCCCTTAGTTGCAGGAGGGTTAGCAGGTACGCTGCTAATGGTCAACCGCTTGCTGACAGAGCAAATCACAGATTCTCAAGCTCGTTCCGACGCTTTGGGAGTAATTATCAGCGCTCTGCTGATTTTAACAGGTTTGCTGTGGCAGCAGGTGCAAGCGCGATCGCCCGAGTCGGTAAAACTTATCGGCGAAGAAGGTTTTGAATTTGCGCCGGATTTGCCGGAGGCTGTGAAAATAGAATTAGCTTGGGCGTCGCGTTTGCTGTTGACAAATACCGCCACAAGGTCGATCGTAATTGTGTATCAGGGAAAAGTCCTATTGCGGCGCGGCATTTTAGGCATCAATCCCGAAGTCAAACCAGGGCCGATATTGCAGCGAGTGCTCGACAAAAATAAACCAGTTTATTTAGTAAATCTCAATATTTATCCCGGGCGAATTGAATTTGACTATTTGCCAGAAAATACTCAAGGAGTTATCTGTCAACCTATCGGCAGCCAAGGCGTTTTAATCTTAGGTGCTAACGCGCCCCGCAGCTACACCAAACAAGATGAAAACTGGGTTGAAGGGATTGCCGACAAACTCGAAAATACGATCGCTCAGCACCTAAATTCCTAACTTCGTTAATATTACCCACAGTCAGCGACAAGACAGTCGTTTCCCTACAATTAATCGAACGATAGTTACATCCGAGGGGGGCTCATGATTATTTTGGGTAGGGACACGGCACTGCCGTGTCCTCGGTTGCTAGTGCAACCGGAATTGATATTACATCTAATATCATGTCCGGTCGATCGCTTATATTTATTTGCGAGTGCTAGCTTCTGCGCGAGCGAGCGAGACGCTCGCACTCAAATGATAACTGATTAACCGGATATGATATAACTCAAAACTCAAAACTACTACCGAGCCCAATCAGTACCGCGCCACAGCGTAAAAAACAAAACACTAGAAATCAGCGCGCCCAGCAGCCACTTAACAGCATTTTTAAATAACCCCAAGCGCTGACTTGACTGAACCGCAGCGCTTTGCGTCTGTAACCGTTCCTTAGCCGGAGTAATTCTCGAAAGAATTTGCTCCTTCAATTGCTGCGGGTTTTGCGCATCCGCTTGTACCCCCAAACGGGTAAGTTCCCCCGCCAAATTCCTTAAATCTTCAGGAGTACCCTTATTCAGCCGTTCTTCCACCTGCTGCAACTGAGCTAATTGTTGGTTTGCTTGAGTAGTAATTTGCTGGTTGTTTTGGTTGTTGACGTAGATAGTACCAAAAATTCCCAAAGGCAGCATCAACAGAAAAACCAGACCTAGCAGCAGACAAACCCAAGACAAAACCTTCAAAAAAAGGTCTTCCAAACCTCTGCGATCGTACCCTTCTCCAAAAAATATCAGCGCCATTGCCAGTAGAGGAACTGGCACCCGTTCCACTACAGCCCCAATCGTCTGCAATTCCCAGAGGCGATTGCCAAAATTTGCTGGTATAAGAACTGCAATCGTATCTAATACAGACAGAATTAATAGACCGTAGCCAATCCAACGCAGCCTGTAGATAGAAAAACCTTGCTCGCCTTGTACGTCATTCATAAAATAATCAGAATTGTTGTTAAGAAAAATCTCTCTTGACCCCGCCCAAAAACGGATACCGTGCCACGTACTCCTGTCGTGGAGAGTCAAAAATTTTAGACTCTTGTTCAAGCTTCCAGATTCACCTGTGGAGTAAATCTAAAATCTAAAAGCTAAAAGCTAAAATCGACTGACTCGACTCAAGGCTCGGGAAATCGCGGCTGCCACCACCCATACCAAGAAACCCAAGCATTCTCTAGAATTTTTTTGGCATCTTCTGGAGTTGTTTTATCCAAAGGCACAGACATCTGAGTCCACAAACAGCGCCTGTCTTGAATATTTCCCTTACCCAACAGCCAAAACAGAATACGGTTTGGCTGCCAATCGCGAGTATTTCGATTATATCTAAACTGTTGGGAAGTTACTGTAGCACCGCCGCTAGGATTGATACACGAACTCAAATACAGTCGATTTGGCTGTTGCAAAATTCCGTGAAACCCCGCGCCTTTAGTGTTTACTAATGCTAGTTTACCAGGAGACGACTTGAGAACAGTATGTCCTTTCATCATACCTTCCACATCCCCAATGGTGTTTACCGCATAGCGCATCTCTATTTCTAGAGCCATGCTATTTTTTTGATATTCATATTTCCTGGCAGCTTTGAATTCTGAATTGTCGCTAAGTTTCAGCGGCGCGCTCTTCTGCATTTTCCAATCGGCTAGAGGCACCGACTCTGGAAACTCAAACGGGGTTGCCAGATTCTTGTTGGCAGATGGATAGAAAAATAATTTTCCGGCAACCAACAAAACCCCTCCCAAAGTAATAGCCAACAGGGAAAGCCTAACTGGTTTCCAAGAGGTAATAGCCATTAGCAATTCTGTTCTTCCTTATTTTGGGGTTGATCTTTCAAAATAGCAAACCAGCAGAATAACCCGAAAATAGATACAGCAATCATCGAAAAGATTACCGAACCATTTCCTTCGTGCCAGTATTTAAATGCTTGGGGTTGAGATAGCGATACCAGCACTGCCATGAGAGCAACTCGCCCTGCATTCACTACAAATGCAATAATTATTGCCACGATTGGCACTACAATTTTCTGCCCCGTAGTTGTAGGAAACATCAGCAAGAAAACCAGAGCCATTCCTAACAATTGTAGCATCGCATTCACCCCCGAACAGCCGTGATAAACATCCACGCTGCCCGTTTCCAGGATTAGACGAACCCCTTTACGCACCACTTCAAAGCCTAGATAGTGGAGGAGAAAAGCTGAAAATTTTGCTGTTAATAGGGCAACATCAACGAAGACTCCGATCAATCCGGGAGGAATAGCTGTATAGGCAAGAATTAGAAGTTCCTGCCAATATTGTTTCAGTCCTTTTGTTCCCGAAGCCAGCAATGCGAGACTGATTCCCGACAAAAAAGGGGTTGCTCTGATAAAAAAGTCGTATCCAGATATGGACGAACTTTTGAGCAATATTAAAGCAATTAACGATGACCCAAAGAAGCTGGCGAAAACTCCGCTTTCAAAAGTTAAGGATTCGTGCCTTTCCCAAATGAGAAATGCTACGACTCCCCAAAACAGTAACATTGTACCGAAGAGGTCAGTGTCGTTTGTTCGGGAAGTCAGAGTTAGGTGCAGGGCAATCAAACCGGAGGCGATGCCTAACAGCCAGTATTTAGGTTCTTGGACGTGCTTGAGCCAGTTGATTTCGGTCATTGCTACTTTCTGTTTTTAGTAAAAGCTTCTAAAACGCTTTCTCAATCTGGTAACTCTATACAAATTATCCGCCACAAACACTTGAATTTATGCCTTTGGGATGATTGTTAAGTAAATCTTTACAAAAGTTGACAAAAGTGAATGTTTGTGATATTTACCTCCACCTAATTAAATCTGAAGTTAGGCGCTCATACCAAAGAAAGCGGGTTTTTTTACTCTGATCGATCGCACTCCACGAAAGATTTTCCTCCGTCAAACCCAGTTTCTGCGCCAGGAGTTTAAATGTAAAGCTTGAAGGCAAGACAAAAACCTTTCGGGACGCACTCTTGAGCTTGAAAACCGGGTTTTTACCCGTTCCCGTTTCTCGCGGCCAGTGCGTCCAGGAGTAGATTAATTAGAGTAGACTTTCCGGTAGTAAGTTTGATATTCCTCGGAAAGCAGGGGTTCCCACCACTCGCGATGGGCTAAGTACCATTCCACAGTTTGTCGCAAACCTTCTTCAACTGTTACTGAGGGAGTCCAACCTAACTCTGTTTTAATTTTGCTGGCATCAATAGCATAACGCCGATCGTGCCCCGCTCTGTCTTTGACAAATGCGATCAATTGTTCGCAAGGACGGGCGGGTAAATCCTCAGCTAATTCGTCCATTAGCTGGCACAGCATTTTTACTAAATCGAGATTTTTTACCTCGTTGTTGCCGCCAACATTGTAAGTTTCCCCAGGCTGGCCGCGGTGGATAACGACATCTAAAGCGCGGCAGTGGTCGAGAACGTAGAGCCAATCTCGCACGTTTTGACCGTCGCCGTAAACTGGCAGCGGTTTACCTAATAACATATTGATGCACATTAATGGAATGAGCTTTTCTGGGAAGTGATAGGGGCCGTAATTGTTGGAACAGTTGGTGATAATTGTGGGGACGCCGTAGGTGTGGAAATAGGCGCGGGCGAGGTGGTCGCTGCCAGCTTTGGAGGCTGAGTAGGGACTGTTGGGCGAGTAGGCAGTTGTTTCTGTGAAGGCTGGGTCATCGGGGCCGAGACTGCCGTAAACTTCGTCGGTAGAAACGTGGAGAAAGCGCATTTCTGCTTTGAGAGAGGGCTCATCAATTGCTTCAAAATGCTTGCGGAAGGCTTCTAAAAGTGTGAAGGTTCCGACAACGTTTGTTTGAACAAAGGCTGCGGGCCCGATAATTGACCTGTCAACGTGGGATTCTGCGGCAAAGTGGGCGACTGTGGTGATGTTTTCTTCTTTGAGCAAGGTATCGACTAGGCTACGATCGCAAATATCCCCCTGCACAAACCGAAAATTTTCTCCTCCTTCCAAAGTTGCCAGGGTTTGTCTGTTTCCGGCGTAGGTTAAAGCGTCGAGCACGACTACTCGATCGCCCGGATAGCTGCTGCACCAGTGATGTACAAAATTCGAGCCGATAAATCCAGCCCCGCCCGTCACCAACAATCGGCGAGGGACTCGCTCAATGCCTTGATTCCCGCTGTCTGTCATAAAAATAAGAGTTTTTCCAATAACTAAGCCTTTTCAAAAGTAGCCTTAAAAGTAGTTTGTCACCAAGTGTTTGCGGCTCTGTAACTAAATTTTCTACGGTCTCACCTCAGATTTTCTAATTTGGGCGCGATCGCGCATATTGGTTCACAATACTTCAAATTATTCCGTCCTGTTAGTCAAAACGCTTACAGAGCAACCATTGCAGATTTTCAAACGGACAATTTTAAATTTGAATTGCGTCAGGCTATAGTTGAAATTTGCGATCGATCCGCGATATGGGCGGCGCGCAGAGTTGATACATTTGTAAAGAGCTGTTACCATTAATTTTTTAATTGTCCTTTACAATCTCCAGAACACCGTCAACGACCCAGGTCTAAAGACACACGCTTGCTTCTAGCCTCAGACTTAAACCACAGTTGACCAGACTAAGTGCCTTGCACTACGTTAACGGTAAGAGTTTAAAGACCTACCAAGGGATGCGAAGCTAGTTCCTTGCTCTAGAAATTTAGGATTAAACAGATTTATTGGGTTAAGTCAGTGTCCTAGATATAGTACCGGCCGTTAACATTGTCGAAGCTAACATTACCCCGAAAGGGAGGCTCCGCAAGGATCAAACATTATGCGCTCGCGGGGTTGCCAAATTAGACATGGTAATTGTCAAGGGTGAAAGTACATCACATTCATTACACCGAATTAAGCAATCCCCGTGTAATGGAAAGATTCAAGGCGGTTGAAACCGCCGAGCTGTTTCCCACGAGCAGGCTAAAGCCGCGCTCGTTTCCCAGTTGCTCGTTTCCCACTTACCGAATTTTTTTTTATGAAGAAGTTTCAAGTGTTAGCTGGCATTGCTTCCGTCGTCGCGATCGCAAGCAGCATCGCCATAGGTGACGCTGCATCTGCTTTCCCCTGTTCCTACAGGAACTCTGGGGGGGATAAATCTGGTTCGGGGCCAACGATCCTGGGTTCCGGCGGTTCGGATGGAATGAATCCGTGGAAATCCTACAAAAAAGCAGCTCTCGGTTTCCTAGGTTTGGCTGGAGTTTTGGGTGGCGGTGCGGCTTACATGAGCTACCGTGCCGGCCAGCGCGCTTCTGCTGCTTGCGCTGCGATGACCGATAATTTTGAAGTTTTTGAAGAGCCGATCGATCCGATCGCAGATGCAGCCGTTCGCGAACACCTGGAAGTTCCGGCGTTGCTCGATTTGGCGGCGGCGGGTGCTGTAGCTGAGTCAGCAGATGCGGTTGCAGCCGTTCGCGAACACCCAGAAGCTCCGGGCGGCGAGCTGGATTTGCCAGTTTCGCCAGTTGCCGAGTTGAGTTCTGAAATTGCGATCGAACAAGTCCAAAGCGCGATCGTCAAATAGTTATTTCAAACCAAAGTATTCGGTCAACGCACCTCCACTCTTGCAAGATTGGAGGTTTTTTGAATTAAATTTATCCACCGACAATTTCCTGTGATATCAATTCCGGTTGTATCGGAATTAATTTTACCCGAAATCAGGACACGGCAGTGCCGTGTCCCTACAATCGATCGCGGTAGGGAAACGGCACTGCCTTTTCCTCTATCTCATTCCGGCGCAGCCGGAATTCATATGATTGCGATCGCGAAGCACTGCAAACAATTGACAAATGAATCGATAGCACACAATATCATATACCGGCAAAGCAAAGGAGTGCCGAATTAAGATCAATTTTAAAAAGTCTTGCTACAAATATCAAATTTTTACCAATTATTATTAAAAATCGCAGATACCCGTCAGGAAACGGGAGTGCCGTTTCCCTACTGTATTTGATCGGATTGAAAAATGCTATAAAATTAGATGACTCAAAGCGAGACAGTACGCTGCGGAGGCGATCGCCAGAAATACTCTTCATATCAATCTGAGGGTAGACGGCAAAAGTTCAAATCGCCTGCTACGGTGGGAAATATAGCCCTACAGATTAAAACTATAGGTTATGAATGCTTGGCGCGATCGATTCAATCAATTTACAGGTAAAACTCGACTGGCAGTTTGCCGGGTGTTCGTTCACCTAACAGGCGAAGAAGTTGCACCGCTGTTAGGAGTTCTCAACCGCACCGCCAGACAAGCAATTGATGCCGATGGCGACCTAGAAGTTTTAGGAGAAGGTCTTGTAGAAATTTGCAATCACCTGTTGCAGTACGACAACTACTGGCAAGCAGCAGCCAATGAAGGCGATGTTTTTTGGAATGAAGGCGAAGCCGGCGATTATGTGGATGAACTTTTCACTGATTCAGCCGAGCGCTATCTCAGCGAGCCTCAATACAGCACATCTGTTTACGATAAAAATTCCCCCTTGTCTTTGCCGGTAACTAGAAATGTCGTAGTGATGCTGACAGTTGCTTATGAAGGCGAAGTTCCTGCCCTAGAAACTGACCTAGCTGACATCAGCGCGCTGAAAGTCGGTTTAAAAGCAATGATTAATTTAAATTACCAGCAAAAACTCCGAGCTGTGCAAGTTCACTTTTCTCCCGCACAGTTGGGTGACGAACTTACTAACGACCAAGTGTTGGTCAATTTCCCCGAACTCATTCCCCTTTAAAAACTAGAAAAATTCCAACGATCGATCTAAGCGGCGAAGAGAATTCGCTCCGACAAAAACGATGTCCGCTCCAAGCGGACGATCGGAAAAGTGGGAAAATAACAAAGGTTTGCAGTGAGGAGGGAATTCCTCAAGCTGGGAATAAATAAGAACTCAAGTCCTGACTGCAAGCTGGATTAGCGATAGAATGTAAATCGAGTCGTTGATAATTACCCATTACCTTGATTCAGAACACGCAATTCACAGAACCCGAGCTAGAAGTTGTTTGCTTCTTCCTTTTTCCTTGCTAATTACCAATTACTATTTATGATGCTGCGAAAACTGACAATTTATTTAATGGCTTTAACTTTGTTTTGGACGGCAACCGCCTGCGGTTCTCCTACCCCACAACTTCCTGCCAATCCTGCTGCAAATAGTAATGTTAACACGGTGCGTCCTGCTGCTGCAAACAATAACTTGGCTCAAGGTCAATATCCCGTACAGCAAGCTACCTACGACGATGCGAATGGTGAATACAGTTTGATGTTGCTGAATACTCCCGCCGGCAGTCCCCCAGTTTACCGCACTACGGATTTGCAAATGGCTCGCTTAACGGATGAAGAAATATCGGCAGGCAAGAAAAGTTATCTAAATGTGAATAACAATCAAGCGGTTTTGCATTTGACAGAAGATTTTAAAATTGAGTACGTTCACAACGTGACGGAAACTGTCAATAACCCTCAAACCGGTCAGCCCCAAACCGTAGTAGTGAGACAGCAATCTGGCTTCTGGGCGCCGTTTGCTGGGGCTATAGCCGGTCAGGCGATCGGCAGTTTGTTATTTAGACCGCAATATTATATGCCGCCAGTCTATCAGCCGGGAATTATGACAGGATATGGCGGGTATGGCAATACTTACAGCCAAGCTGTTAACCAATATCAAACTCGCTACCGAACCCCGCCTCCTGAGGTGAGAAACCGTCAAGTTTTAAGGACTACCGGCCGCCTGCGATCGCCCACATCTAACCAGCCAGTAAGACCCTCAGTACGTCCAAATGCCAATAATCGATCGACCGGTTCGGGTTACGGCGGCAGCACTTTGAGGCGATCGCCCAACTCAACTTCCCCGCAGCAAAGGCGGAGTCCGAGTTTTGGTAGCGGCAGGAGTTCTCGTCAACCGAGTCGGAGCGGCTCTTTCGGGAGTGGCAGAAGGCGTTAAGAATGTAGGGTGCGTCGCCCTCGAATATCTGCGCCTTAGTGGGAAGTTTCCTGCAGCGACGCACCCTACAACTACCAAGGTCGATCGAGTTATATTGTTACGCGGGGATTTTTACCGACTTATAGGGTTGGATGAGAATTTCAGCGGGAATCCCCAGTTCTTGATTCAACTTCCGAATCATCTCCAATGTCAAGGAACGTTTACGAGATAAAACCTCGGATACTCTAGCCCGACTACCGAGACATGATTCTAAATCGCGACGAGACCATCCGCGAGTTTCCATGTAATAATAAATCGCTTCGATCGGATCGGGGATTGCGATCGGAATGTGTTTCTTCTCGTAGGCTTCCACTAAGGTACTGAGTACATCTAATCGAGCGTACTTAGGAGTGTTTGGGGCTGCATTAAACACTAACTCGATTTCTCGAAGGGCTTCCTGATAGTCGGTTTCATTTCTAATTGGGCGCAATTCCATACATCCACCTCTATTTAGACTATTTCTGCATCTACTTTGTCATACTCGGCATGAGTGCCAATAAATCGGATGAAAATAATACCAAGGTCATAACGAATTGCCACAATCAGCCGATAGCTGTTGCCTTTAATATTGAAAACGACACGGTTGTTGGCAATGATGCTGGCATTACGATGAGCAGTTTTCACATCGACCGGACTCTGCCAGTCGGCGTGAGATGCTTCGTAGTACCAAGTTTTCAGTGCTTCTTCGGTATCTGGATGAGATTCCCAGAAGTCTCGTAGGGTGCTGCGGAACAAAATACGCATAGCATCTATAATAGCGCGATCGCATTTTGCTCATTAGAAGGTAAAGTTTTCAATCTGGCGCTCGCGCAGCTTGGCGAGTTTGTGTGGCAATTTCAATGAGAGAACGGGTGGGAATTTGAGAAATAGTCATAAGATTTAAAGTAATTTAATTGGTGCTACGATTCTATGATATAGATTTGATTTGGCCTCTGCATCATAATCGATCACCTTTCGGCGCTGGGTGTGCATGAGCGTTGTTAGGCTGTGCCTTCATTTTATATAGCTATACAAGCTCTTTGAAATTCCCTCAGCCTTTCTTCAAAATCGTATATATAGAAAACCCAATTTTCAATATCACTATAAGAGTACTGAGAACTTCCAGATGCTAATTCAACATCAAAGATATTTTCATCTCCAAGAATAACTGGAGGCAACTTTAAATCTTGACTCATCAAAAATAGTGAATTGAGGCATGGCTCATGCTTACCAAAAATACCTCGGTTGACGTAATTCCTTCTGCCAATCTCTAATAAATTTTTTAAACGAGGCACTAGGGGTCCATCTAATATATTATTCTCCAAGCTTCTCATCTCATGGATAACCATTTCCTGTAAATCTGCAATGGGAGGTAAACCAGCAGATTCAATTGTCTTTTCAAGCCAATCGAGAACAGTCGAGAAATCTGTTTTTGGCGCATACTCTGATAAAACAAAAAAGGCAAAACCTCTATCCTGCATAGCTATCATTTGAGAGGCCCTTTCAGTAGTAATCTCTTGAATTTCTACTGGAAGGTGTTTTTCTTGAAATTCTTGAGATATTTTTAGTTGACCAAATACCTGAGAGGGAAGATTAAGACATAGAGATGATAATGCTGATGACAGTTCGTAAGCCAAGCTAATATTATTAATACTCATAAAATTAGCCAAGCAGTGGGTGGCAACAGAATAAACAGTTAGCGATGGATTGTATACTCTCTCCAAACAAGCCTGTTCAAATAGCTTTGATTCTACCAAAAATTCATCTGCACTTAACTGAGTTTTTAATAAAGGCAAAATATATGAAAACTCAACTTGTAGCTCAGCAGCCGTAGCAATTGTTTCCATCAAAGAAACAACAGATATAGGAACTCGTTTGATAAAAACGTTGTCAAAGTTACTAAATCTTGTGCTTATAAACGGGCGATCTGAGCGTGGTCTACCATCACTACCATATTGAAGCCCAAAAGAATACTTATATCTCCAAGGTCTTTTAGTCCAATCACTGACAATAGCTGGACCATCTACTTGGTAGTAATCTGCAAAATGGTTGCGTGAAACTTCTGAAAAAAGTTGTATTACTCGCCACAACTCATCCTCTTTTTGACTTTCAAAAGCGTTAAATGCGTTGTAAATAGTAACAAGGTTATTTTGTCCCCATAGAGTACTTGTATGATCTAACCAATGAGTTATTTCATGAACAAATACTTTATAAATTTTTTTTAAAAGATATGAATCTTTAGGGTTTTGTCTAAAATTTATAAGATGTTGTGACTCCACCGAATTAGCAACGACAGTCTGGGTCAAGAACTCATATTTTCCATCTGCCGTCAGATTTGGGAATCCATGCCAATTGCTTAATATTTTCTGGATCGTTTGACCTATTTGCATTTCGATAACTATGATAAAGCTTTAGACTTGTGTTAGTGATAGAAAAATAGCTTGTCAGACAGTATTCAGACATTATAAAGCAAAGCTCCTCAATTTACGATCGCTATGCTCTAATTAATAAAGCATCTGTCCTTTCACCATCGGATAGCTGACATGACCAAAAGCCTCAACCCCACAACATTACCCCCCGCTTTTCCAGATCACACGCAACTCCCAGACTCCGACGGCACGTTTGTGAAAAATTTCCAAGAACATCCCCAGAGTATCCTACTCACCGACTCCCTGGAAACTACACTGCAAACCCTCCACCCGGACGGACAATATGCGATCGGGCAAGATTGTGGCATCTACTGGCGCGAAACCGACCCTCCAGAAAAGGGAGCCGAAGCGCCTGACTGGTTCTACGTTCCCAACGTTCCGCCCCTAATAGATGGGGAAATTCGCCGCTCTTACGTGATTTGGCGCGAGTATATTGTGCCATTGATTGCGATCGAATTTGCTAGTGGTAATGGCTCAGAAGAACGAAACAATACTCCCTTATCTCGCTTACCAGAAGGTGTCAACCAGAAACCAGGAAAGTTTTGGGTATACGAGCAGATTATTCACATTCCTTACTATGCGATATACATCATTAAAACGAGCGAATTGGAAGTCTATAACTGGGTGAATACTCGTTATCGCCGTTTGCAACCGAACGATCGCGGGCATTATCCGATCGACCTGATGGGAGTAGAGTTAGGTGTGTGGGAAGGTAGCTATCAAAATCAGCATCAGCGATGGTTGCGTTGGTGGGATAATCAGGGGAATTTGTTGTTAACTGGTAGCGAACAAGCTAAACTAGAACGCCTCCATACCGAACAGGAACGCCAACGCGCTGACGCTGAGCGAGAGCGAGCAGATCGCGCAGAACAAACCCAACGGGATGCGATTCCCCAACTGCTGGCAATGGGTTTAACCGTAGAGCAAGTGGCTCAGGCGCTGTCGCTGTCGGTCGAAGATGTACAGAGATTGGGTTGACAGTTAACTTTCATGATTCAGAAACCAAATCTCTTTTCTCGAATTGCTGGTATTTCTACGATCGTCCTTTGTGCAGTCGGCGGATTGTTGTACGTCAAAAAACCCGTACAATCTATTCCCGCAAAACCAGCACCAGAGGAAATTGTACTAGATGCCGAAGTGCGCGAGCTCCCCGGACAACTCGACAACATCCCCCTCTTCAACAGCGACAGTCCCGAATGGGTCAATCGATTTTAGATTTTAGATTTTAGATTTTAGATTGACCCCACGGATAAATGCGGGGGCTTGAGGATTTTCGATTTTCGATTTGGGATTGATTCCACGGATAAATCACGTGGCGGGTACCACCTTTGAAATTCGCTTGTCAAAAAAGAAGGCATTTTGCTCTCAACCTTTCCCCCAGACGGCAAAAAAGTCCCCGCAGCTCACCTGAACTTTGCCTTTCAAGGGCAATTCAACCTGTTTGATCACCACTTTTCTCACACTCCGCAGAATTTTAGAACTTTGTATATCGGCGCTTTGCTCTACAATCCCAGCTCCGAACCCGTGACGGTGGAAGTGTTACAGGCAGCCAGTTACCTGATGGAACCAGACGCACCGTTCAAACAAAAACCAGCACTAAGTGAGAGTCCCAACGGCGAAGTATATTCCGGCCCTGGGATTCGCGCTGTCGATAACGTTTTGCGGGGAATGCGGCAGCCGGATTTTCCCGCAAAACTGCTCATTGCACCGGGAGAAACCGCATTGTTGA
This sequence comes from Microcoleus sp. K4-B3, assembly GCF_036704615.1. Lineage (NCBI taxonomy): Bacteria > Bacillati > Cyanobacteriota > Cyanophyceae > Oscillatoriales > Microcoleaceae > Microcoleus > Microcoleus sp. K4-B3. Next base: position 8,286 of record NZ_JAUBSF010000032.1, on the reverse strand, counting down.
TGAATCGCCCTATTCCCGTGCGGGGTCTGGAAAAGCCGATAAATGGTCGTTCTACCTTTGTGCGGCTCAAAAGTAGCGGCAAGGTTTATGCCGCTACTTTGGCAATGTATGCACCTCAAAATGCTGATGGGGGCGATCCTCTTCGAGGGCTGCGCCAACGCGCGCCAACTCTGGAAGAATGGCAGCAATTGCTGAATAATGGCGGTTTGGCAGGCCCCCGCGACAAAACCCCGACTCCCCCCGACGCGACTTCGGGAAGCATGATTTACGGTCGCGTGGCAGGGGTGCAGCAAGGTTCTTGATGGGAAGCGGAATTAGTCGATCGCGATGCTAAAAATCTGGCAATTCCCCAGACTGGAAAAGCGATATCCTATGCGATCTCTACCTTGCGCGGGGGCACTTTGGGAACCCAACAAGTGCAAGCCGGAAAAATGCTGGCGCGCTATCCCGACACCGTTTACGAAGCCCACGGCAATTACGGCGTACACTACAATCTGAGTCTGCCACTGCATAACACGGCACAGAAACCGCAAACGGTAGCGGTGAGTTTGGAAACGCCTTTAAAAGAAGATCGACTCTCAACAAATGGATTGCGATTTCGCCAACCTCCCCTAGATTTTCCCTATTTTCGAGGTACTGTGCGGCTGCGCTACCAAGATGATGGAGGTTACGATGTAACTCGCTACGTGCATTTGTGGCACCGTGTCGGTCAAGTTGTGGAACCGATGGTAAAGTTGAGGTTAGCTGCGACAGAAACGCGATCGGTAAAAGTTGATTTTATTTATCCTCCCGATTCCACGCCGCCGCAGGTATTGAGAGTGAGAACTTTGGAATAGTTGATTTAGCCTTCTCTGTTTCTCCCAGACCCAAAAAATATGTGATTTAATTTCTACATTGGTATGTAGGTGACAATATGTCTTCTTCACAACCCCCGTCAGGGGAAAGAAATCCTCTAGGATTGGATGAATTGATTGCGATCTTGGTTGCCTTCGGCACGATGGGAGCAATTTTATTTTGGGTAACAGGTAAAAATCCCGATCGATTGAATGCCAAAAATTGGCAATTTCCAGCCGTTTTCTCTCAACCTGCTGTCACGCCCGCGAGCCCGGGAATATTAACGCCTGCGCCGCCGAATTCGGATTTGCGATCGCCCGCTACAACCCTGGTTCCCTCAGAACCGGATGTCGCACCTGTGGCACCTTTAGGGCCGATTTTACCGGCAACTCCTCCGGTGGGGGCGATCGTCGTTGTTCCTCCCAAGCCAATTGTGCGATCGACTCCCGCTCCAGCAATTACCAAACCGAAAGCGGCTAAACCCAAAGTTGGACCCGTTATATTATCCGATGTTCCAGACAAATATTGGGCGCGTCCGTTCATTGTAGCTTTAGTCGATCGGAAAATTTTTGCTGATTCCACGGACAACAAATTTCGTCCCGACGAACCGATAACACGAGCCGAACTAGCGCGGTTAATTCAGCGAATGTCCGGCGACAAAGAAGCGATCCGAAAACCGATTGATTTTAAAGACGTAAAAGACAAGAGTCCTGCCGCTACTGCGATCGACCACACTGTCAAAACTGGATATCTTAAAGGATACCCAAACAATGAGTTCCGTCCCGAAAAACAGATTCCGCGTGTCGAAGTGATCGCAGCTTTAGCGAGCGGTTTAAACCTGAAACCATCAACAAAAGCAACCAAAACTTTACAAGTTTATACAGACAGGGCAAAAGTGCCGAAATGGGCAGTTAACAAAGTAGCGTCAGCCACAGAAGCTGGCATTGTTGTCAACCACCCGAAGCGCACACTTTTGGAGCCTAATAGAATAGCAACTCGCGCTGAAGTAGCAGCCATGATTTACCAAGCTATGGCCAAAAAAGGTCAAGTACCTGCTAAGTCTTCAGAGTATGTTGTGAAGCCTATAAAGTTGTCCAAATAATATTTTTGGGGCGGGCTACGAGCAACGCCCCACAATAAGATTTCATCGTTATTGTTTGTAGTAAGGACTGAAGCCTTCTCACTACGAACCAGCTAGATTAATCTTGAAACACCATAATGCTGCCCGAATAGCAAGCTACCCAAACCTGATTAGTTTCGGGATCGTAAGTAATTCCGATCGGACTTGAATTAACCTTCACTGTTTGCACCACTTTCATATCGCTCGTCCTAACTTTGCTAACAGTATTCGAGAAATAGTTGACTACATAAAGCAGTTTGCCTTCATCAGAAATAGTCATACTGCGAGGGGCTTTTCCAGTCGAAACTTTGTCCACCACTTTACCAGTTTTTAGGTCAATTTTTGCCACATTTCCTTCACCGTTTAAAGTGGTATAAAGATAATTTCCGTTGGGGTCGATCGTCAAATGACGCGGCGCATTGCCAATATTTCTCAGCCATTCTACCGAAAAGTCTATGAGATTCACTTTCGCAATATCCGAAGAACCCATGATGGCAACATAGGCATTTTTTGAGTCAGGAGTGACAACAATACCCCGAGGATATGCACCCAGTTTCACCCGCTCGATTTCGAGATTTTTATTGATATCAACAACGCTCAAATCCCAACTGCACCAATTGCTCGCGAGCGCGAAGCGATTGTCAGGTGAAACAGCATTGAATTTCGGAACTGCACCTACAGGAATTACCTTTTCTATTTTCAAAGTTTGGGTATTGATGCGGTACAGGAAACTTTGATCGTGTTTTGCCGCTGGAGAACACCTGTCGCTGCCGGGATTGCTAAACCCCGAACCGTACATTTTGTAGTTGGATACATAGGCATATTTGCCGTCTGTTGAAAAAGCTGCTTCTACGGGAGAGCCTTGATAATTTCCTTTAAATTTAGAAAAGCCGAACTTCGACAAGTTTACTGTATCGGGAATAGTCTTGACTAATTTAAAGTTCCTGTCGTAAACTGTGATTGTGTGGCGGTACATCATGTTTTGAGCAAAAAACAAACCCGAACCCGAATAAACTATTGATTTTGGTGATATATTGCCGTAAATTGTTTTTTTCCAGGTCATTTTTCCGAGAGTGTTGTCGGGAGGATTTACTAGGCTTTGGGGTTGTGATTCAGTTTCTCTATTTTCGGGAGTTTCTGTTTTAAATGGCGGCAAAGAGGGATCTTGAAATAGAGGTTCTTGGGGCTGATTTTGATTTGTATCTTCGGGTTGGTTAGTGTTTTCTGTGGCGGTAGGAGATGGCGAAGGTCGATCGACATTTGGCGAGATTTTTTCCGCAGCTTCCATGCTGGCGCTTTCCGGCTTATCTTTCAGCACTGACAAGGTTTTAGGGCCGACAATTCCGTCAACTTTCAGGTTGTTGTCTGCTTGAAACTTTTTCACAGCAGCGCGGGTGAGAGAACCGTAAAATCCTGTAGTCTTACCGCTAAAATATCCTGCTGCTTGCAGACTTTTCTGTAGTTTGGCTACTTCTGGGCCTGAATCGCCTTTTTTGATGGCGAGTGCGGGATTGACTAAATTTAAAATTGTGAGAGCGATCGTAAAGAAAAGTAAAGGAGTTGAGGCTAAATTCAGGTGCCTTTTTGAGTTGGTCGATCGAGTTTGACCCGCAGCCGTTTCCCAAGTTTCAGCTAAATGTAGGTAGGCCAGTCCGTCCATAGTTTTTACCGGGTATTTTTGGTGCTATGATACACCAGTTAACTTTCATGAAAGAGAGAATCTTATTATAATCAAACTTAGGGTAAAATCTCCAAGCAGTTTTTAATGGTGCAAGCAAGTAGGAGCGATCGACAATGTGGAGTAGGGAACAAACAACCGCAGAATCAACGACAAAAGAATCCCGCCAGACGGTGCTGGGGGACGGTGACGGGGGACTTTGCCAGCGGGCTTGGGTAGAAATGGATTTAGCAGCTTTAACTCACAATGTAAAAGAGCTTAAAAATCTCTTATCTCCTCACACAGAACTGATGGCAGTTGTGAAAGCGGATGCTTACGGACACGGTGCTGTTGCAGTCAGTCAAATAGCATTGCAAGCAGGTGCTAGTTGGCTGGGAGTGGCGACAATTCCCGAAGGCATAGAATTGCGAGAAGCTGGGATAGAAGCGCCGATTTTGCTGTTGGGGGCAACCCATACACCGGAACAGGTAAAGGCGATCGCCCAATGGCACTTGCAGCCCACTATTTGTACTGCCAAACAAGCCTTAATTTTTTCGGAAGTTCTGGTCGGTCTTAACCAATCTTTGCCAGTTCACGCTAAGTTAGATACGGGAATGTCTCGCTTGGGTACGCCCTGGCAAGAAGCAACAGAATTTGTGCAATTAGTCAAGCGGTTGCCAAATTTAAAATTAGCCAGCATTTACTCTCACTTGGCGACAGCAGACAGTCCCGATCCCGCAGTTATGAGAGAGCAGCACCAGCGGTTTAAACGGGCGATCGAGCAAATTAAAATAGCAGGAATTACCCCCCCTCGCCTCCACTTGGCAAACTCTGCTGCTGCCCTCGCTGACCCGGATTTGCACTACGATTTAGTACGAGTCGGTTTAGCTACCTACGGTCTATATCCAGCTCCTCACTTGCAGTCGATCGCCAATTTGAAGCCCGCAATGCAGGTAAAAGCTAGGGTAACGCAGGTGAAAACAATTGAAGCAGGAACAGGCGTCAGTTACGGCTATCAATTTATAGCTCAGCGGCAGACACAGATTGCCGTAATTGGTATCGGCTATGCAGATGGTATTCCGCGCAATCTTTCTAATAAAATGCAGGTTTTAGTCAGGGGTAAATTCGTGCGACAAGTGGGCGCGGTGACGATGGATCAGTTAATGCTGGATGTAACCGATATTCCCAATTTAGAAGTCGGCGAAGTGGTGACGCTGTTGGGCAAAGATGGGGAATATCAAATTACTGCTGACGATTGGGCAGTAATTTTAGGAACTATTTCGTGGGAAATTCTCTGCGGTTTTAAACACCGATTGCCCCGCGTAGCAGTAAACTATTAACAGTAGTCCGGCAGGGGTTTACACCCTTGCCTCATCGCTAAAGTGGGTTTAAACTGAGATGTTGCGTCATTGTCAAGAACGGGCAAGATGCCCGTTCCACAAAAAGTAGATTTTCTTGTGGGTGGGCATCCTGCCCGCCCATAAAAAGCTTATTGGAAATGGTGCAACCTATGAGTTAAAACCGACTCAAGATTTGGAGCGAGAAAGTCATCGATTTTAGTCCTATTTAAGAGGACTTTGGCTATGATACAGGGGTTTTGAACCCCTGTCGGTCTCGGAATGAGCGAGAAGACTGAGACTGGGTTTAGCAACCAATTACCAATTACTAATTACACTTACCAATTACCAATCTAAAATTAACATGACAGCCATCAGCAGAGTTCTACCAATAGCCGAAACCTTGTATTCCCAGCTAAATGCAGAAAGAACACAAGCCTTGGAAGTAGCCCAAGAATTCTCGAAAAAATTCGTAGAATTGGGGTTTAAAATTGTACCTCAACTGCTGTGGGCGATCGGCATTTTGTTAATTACGCGATTTGCGATCGGCTTTGCGGGCCGCGTGACTCGCCGAGCACTGAGTCGCACCGAAGCCACACTGCGGAAATTCTTAGTTCAAGCTGCTGAAATTACGATTTTGGTAGTGGGAGTAGTCGCCGCTTTGAGTCAGTTGGGAATTCAAACTACCAGTGTGGTTGCGGTGGTGGGTGCAGCGGGTTTGGCGATCGGTTTGGCGTGGCAAAATACTTTGTCGCACTTTGCTGCTGGGGTAATGTTGATTAGTTTGCGGCCCTTTGAAGTCGGTGATGCGATCGAAGCTGGGGATGTTAAGGGAGTGGTGGACAGCATCGGGATTTTTTCAACAACCGTGGTGACAGACGATCGCATAAAAATTATTGTCCCGAACAATCAGTTGTTTAACGGTACATTGAAAAATACAACGACAATGGGAACGAGGCGAGTAGACTTGAAAATTGATATTGGCGATCGACCGATCCGTCCGACAGTGGCTGAGTTATTAGAAATTGCCCACTCTCACCCCCTGGTTTTGGAGAATCCGCCCCCGACTTGTTTGGTAGCCGAGATTACTCCAGACACAACTATTTTATCTCTCCGGCCTTGGTGCGCGTCGGTGGCCTACGAACAAGTGCGATCGCAAGTTCAAGAACACGTCAAAGAAGCCATGAATGCCCACAAAAATCAAGAACAATAGATATCAATCTAAAATCTAAAATCCCAACTCTATCCGAGGTATTTCCCATGAGCAAGTGGTATCCGCAGCAAATTTTGCAAGAACCAGGTGTCAGGATCACCGCCACCGAGAAACAAACAATTCTCAGCAAATTTCCGCCTCCCGACGAAACCGGTGAAATCTATGCCGACGGAGTTTTTGAAGGCGGCGGCGTGCGCGGAGTTGCGTTTTTAGGAGCACTCAGATGCTGCAGCGATTTGGGCATCCGCTGGCGAAAACTGGCAGGCACTTCTGCCGGTGCAATTACCGCCGCAGTATTGGCAACCGACTTGTCAATTGATGATTTAGAGGAAATTTTAGGTCAGCTCGATTACAGCATATTTTTAACTCAAAAAAACAGTCCTCTAATTTTAAATGGTGACCCCGCCGACGACTTGCAATCCCCAGCTTGGACGCTGCTTTTCCTAACAGTTAGCCGTCAGATGGGAGAATATTCGGCGCAGCCGTTCCGGCAGTGGCTGGAAGCAATGCTCGGTCGAGGTAACTTGCACACTTTTGCCGATGTCAAACAAATCGTAAAAGACCGGGAATTAAAAGTAGTAATATCCAACCTCAGTCGGGGTGAAATGTTGGTACTGCCCGACGACTTGCGACGGCAGGAATCTGCCGATTCCGATGCTTTATACCAGCAGTTGCGACTCGCAAATCCCGAAGATTTTAGCGTAGCTGAAGCTGTGCGGTTGTCGATGAGTATTCCCCTATTTTTTGAACCGGGAAAACTGGGCGATGACTTAATTGTAGATGGCGGAATTCTGAGCAATTTCCCCCTGTGGATTTATGACAAACAATCCGTCGGTTCGACTCCCGCTATGCCCCGCTGGTTTACCTTTGGGTTTCGATTGGTCGATACCGGCATTGAGACTAAAGTTAAGATTGATACTCCCCTGTCGATGCTGGCGGCGATGTTCAGAACGATGATGAAAGCAAGAGACCGCTATCACCAGCGGGAAATGGATAAAGGCAGGGTGATTAATATTGATGTGACTGAAGCTGGGGTGACGACGACGGATTTTAATCTCGATGCCGATCGCAAGGCTAACCTGTACCGCTTGGGGTATTTGTATACTAAGAGGTTCTTTTTGAGTTCCAATTTTAGTTGGGAAAAGCACTTGAAAGCTAGGGGCTTTGGGGAGTAGGTTTCGAGTTTTGAGTTGGGCCAGAGGGGGAGAGCGGGGAAAATCTGCGTTTTGCCTGTGGCGAAAAGTATACAGGCTAAGGGATTGAGGAATTTTTGAATTAGGGGTTGGCAAAAAGAGGATGTGTGTGCTATAGTTAGTTACTGTCATCTTGGAGAGGTGGCTGAGTGGTCGAAAGCGGCAGATTGCTAATCTGTTAAGGGTGTTAACATCCTTCGAGGGTTCAAATCCCTCCCTCTCCGTTCTATTTAATCATTTATCGAGAAAGGTTTTTGGATTCATCATATCCTTAAAAGTTGCGTTTTCCGCTCATCTTTTGCTCACTCTTCGCGATCGGTAGCGCCACCTCAGTCTGCCGTGATCGTCAATGAAGCTATCGCTGCGATCGCAATTTTCCCAACCACGATCGCAATATGGTACGCTCAAGAGCCGGATATTCATCTGTGTTAAGGTGTGAGGAAGTGATTCCAGAATTCGATGAAAACGGCAACTTACCCCCAGGAGTACATTTTTGCGAATGGGAAGAATTTGTAGAACGATTTGGAAGCAACGAGCTGAGGTTGCGTTTAATGCGCGGACTGCGAATGGCAATGGAGCAACTCAAAGCAGGTGGTTGTCGGACAATTTATATCAACGGCAGCTTTGTTACCATTAAGCCAGACCCAGGAGATTTTGATGCTTGTTGGGATAGCGAGGATGTCGATTACGATTATCTCCGAAAAAATGCCCCTAGATTACTAAATCATTTGGATCGTAGCGCACAGAAATCCAAATATAAAGGTGAAATTTTTCGTTCAGATCAACCTGTAGGAGATTACGGCTTAACTTCTATACAATTCTTTCAACGTGACAGACAGTTAAATCCTAAGGGTTTTAGAGTGTTCCAACGAAAAAATGATCCAAAATTTCACTCACTTCGACAAAAGATTTCAACGAACCATTTAGTCAAA